>JAHEEH010000188.1 GCA_024640835.1 Bacteroidota bacterium | reverse complement strand
CGGTCCACGATCATCCATCGCCGATCGTGCCTGAGACCCGATGGTTCGACCTCCGAAGCCGCTAGCGCGATCCCACCGCAGGACTTCACGGGATAGATCCGGATCGAGTCGAGGCGCATGGCTCAACCCTTGACGCGCGGCGAGAATTCCAGGCGGTCGAGCGCATCGAAGGCGAGCAGCACGGTCTCGACCGCTCCGGCGAAGAACTCCGGGTTGATCCGGTCGGCGTCGTCCGTCGGGCGGTGGTAGTCCTCGTGGTCCTCCACGCCGAAATAGACGAAGGGAATCCCCGCGGCATGGAACGCACCCTGATCACTCTGATGGGTCCAGTCGTCGCGCCCGTGGGACGGATCGTCGTGCCCGAACAGCAGGCGAACGGGAGCCCTGGCCGCCACGGTCTCGAGTGGCCCTTTCAACTCGGGATACCGACCCGGGCCCGCCGCGTACAGCTCTCCGGCGTCCGACCGTCCGAGCATGTCCATGTTCACGTTCAGCACGATGCGCTCCAGCGGAACCGGGGGCTCGCGCACGAAGGCCTCCGCCCCCAGGAGGCCCCATTCCTCGGCATCAAGGGCGACGAGCAGCACGTCATGCGACGGGGGACTCACGGCCAGCTCGGCGGCCAATGCGAGGAGCGCTGCCGTTCCCGACGCGTTGTCGTCCGCGCCATTGTAGATCGCCCCGTTCCGCACGCCGACGTGGTCGTAGTGCGCCGTCACCACGATGACGTCCTCTCCCCCACCTTTGCCCGGAATGGCGACCATGACGTTCCCGCCCGGGATCCCGTTGCCCAGGTCGAACGGCATCACGCGGGCCTCGTACCCCGCTTCGGCAAACCGGCCGACGAGCCATTCCCGCACCGCGGCTGCGTCGTCGGATCCGGCGCGCCGACCGTTCCGGGCATCGTCGGCGAGCCAGAAGAGGTCCTTCATGAGCACCTCCCGCTCGGCCGCGTCGAGGCCCGGGCGGGGTTCGGCCCCCTGCCCGCAGGACGTCGTCGTCCAGATGAGCGGAACGACGAGGAGGAGGAGGAGGGCGCGATTGGCGACTCGTGACATGGCGTTGCGGAATGACTGAACCGCAAACGGCCTGCCGCGCCGGCGGTTTCTGGGCACCGTCGGGCCTATTTTCCGCCGTTCCAGAACCGTTCCGTCCCCGTGAACCGTCCATCCGTCGCTCTCGAGTCCTCGGTCCTGGCCCATGGCCTGCCGCGTCCGCTGAACCTCGAAACCGTTCGCGCCATGGTGGCGGAGATCGCGGATGCAGGCGCTCTCCCGCGAGTGACCGGGTTCCTGGCAGGAGAGCCCGTCGCCGGCCTCGACGAGCGGGCCCTGGTTCGATTCGGTGCCGAGCCGGCGGTCGCGAAGGCCAGGCTGGCCGACCTCCCCGTGGTGCTGGCCCGCGGCCTGGACGCGGCGACCACCGTCGCCACGGCCTCGTGGATCGCGCACAGGGCAGGGATCGCGGTCGTGGCCACGGGAGGCATCGGAGGCGTGCATCGGCGACCGTCCGGAGGAGCCTCGCCCGACGTGTCGGGCGACCTGGAAGCGCTCGCCACCCTTCCCGTGACCGTAGTCTCGTCCGGACCCAAGGCCGTGCTCGATCTCGAGGCCACACGGGAGCGCCTCGAATCCTCGGGCGTCACGGTGGTCGGATTCGGTACGGATACCATGCCGGCGTTCTGGTTTTCGGACTCGGGACTGCCCGTCGACGTCCGCTGCGACTCGCCGTCCGAGGTGGCGTCCCTCGTGCGTGCCCGCGATGGCCTGGAAACGGGCCGCGCCATCCTGGTCTGCGTGCCCGTGCCGGAGGAGGCCGCCGTTTCCCGCGAACGGGTCGGCGACGCGATCCGGGAGGCCGTCCGCGAGGCCGAGCTCGCCGGCCTCCGTGCAGGCGGCGTTACGCCTTTTCTGCTCGCCCGCCTCCGGGACGTGGCGGGAGGGGCGCTCCTTAGGGCCAACACGGCACTTCTGCGAAACAACGCCCGCGTAGCCGGACAGATCGCCCGGGCGCTCGGCTAGACCGATCACTCCCGGGTCGCGACGACGGGCTGCGTCCAGGCCCGCTCCGTCTCGCCGTCGGCGTACGGGTTCGGCTTCGGGCTGTCGGACACGACGGTGGCGCGCACGAAAAGCTCGTCCCCGACGAATCGGTACGTCGGCTCGGTGCCTGTCTGCCGGTCCAGCACGATCCCCACGGCCACCGAGTCCTCGCCGACCCGGCGGCTGCCGATGAAGCTCGTCCGGTACGTGACGCCCGCCTTCGGGCTGATCCGGATCCGCAGCACGCCCGCGTCGAACCGGACGTCCTCCAGGTCCACACCGGAGGAGGCGTAGAACGCGCCGGCCTCCAGTGCGCCGATGAGGTCTTCCGACGTGAGAGCGTCCGCGCGAACCATCACCCATCCCCTGCCGGGATTGGCCAGCCCGACCCGGGACTCGTGGTACGAGTGCGCGTCGTCGACCGCAAGGCCGAAGAGCAGGGGACGACCCTCTGCAAATCGGGCGGTGTTCACGCGGTCCCACAGCGGCTCGGTGCCAGGGCGGTCGTCATCGCCCTCGTTCTGCACGGCCGGATGCCCGTTGTACACCTCGAAGAACCGTTCGCCGACAAGCGGAACCAGGTCCTCGGGGGTGATCGCCCAGCCGAAATTCGGGTGATTCACGTGGGGCATCATGGCGACCCCCGTCGACTCGCGTTGGGCGAGCACGGCATCGATGGTACGCTGCAGCACGTCGGTCACGCTCGAGCCTCCCTGTGGTGCGATCCACTCCTGGATCCCGGTCGCGTTGACGTGCAGCGGCTTCCCGTCGAATCCGTCGGAGATCTCCTCGGACTGAAGGACGAGGAAGGAGTCCGGCCGGTCGAACCGGACGCGGTACTCCGCGAGCGTCCTGAGGCGGACCTCCAGCGTGTCGCCGCGACGACGCGTCTCCACCCAGTCGGGTCCGAACCTCGCCACGTACCGGTCCAGCACGGGCCGGCGACGTTCGTCGATGCGGATCCAGCGCTCGCCTTCCGCGAGCACGTTGTGGTCCGAGAGGGCCACGAAGTCGTAGCCCGCGTCGGCGTACCAGCCCACGACCATTTCGGGGAAGTCGTCCCCGTCGCTCCACAGGGAGTGCGTATGCAGGTTGCCGCGATACCAGCGGGCCTCGTCGGACGCCTGGCATCCGGCGACCAGGATCAGCAGGGCGAGCGCCGGAAGTCGCATCACGGGGGACATGGTCGGTTGCGCATCAGGATCCCTTGGCACCCTTGAGACCCCGCAGGTCCCGCTCGGAGAGCAGGTTCACGGCGTAGGATCGCACCCGGGCGGTCCGATCGTGATGCTGCCGGACGGCGATCTCCAGCAGACGGTCCACCAGGTCCGGAAACGGCACGCCGCTCGGCTCCCAGAGGTAAAAGGAGAGGGATCCCGGAATGGTATTGATCTCGTTGAAGAAGACGCGACCGGTCGTCCCCTCCCGCAGGAAGTCGATGCGCGCGACGCCCGCGCACTCGAACGCCCGGAACACGCGGACGGCAAGCCGGCGAATCTCCTCGGTCTCCCCCTCGTCCAGCGGGGCCGGAATCAAGCGGTCCAGCGACGCCATGCCCCGGGGCCGCTGGGATTTCGCGCCGCCCGGCGCGGCGTCCCGCTTCATGTACTTGTCCTGGAACGAGAGGACGGCGTCCGACGACACCGGCTCCTCGAGCACGCTGGCCACCGCGTCAACCGGATCGCCGAGCACCGAGCAGTTGACCTCCCGCAGCTCCGGGACCGCCCGCTCCACGACCACCTTTCCGTCATAGCGGAACGCATCCTCGATCGCCCTGTCCAGCCCCGACCGCTCCGACGCCCGGGAGATGCCTATCGACGAGCCGAGACGGGCCGGCTTCACGATGACGGGAAAGCCGAGATCGGACTCGCAGCGGTCCAGCCACGCGTTCTCCCGATCGGCCCAGTCCGCCTCGCGGATCGCCACGTGCTCGACCACCGGGATTCCGACCTGGCGGCAGAGCAGCTTCGAGATGTCCTTGTCCATGCCGACGGCCGAACCGATTATTCCGCTTCCCACGTACGGAACGCCCAGCGTCTCGCATAGGCCCTGAAGCCCGCCGTCCTCGCCCGATCCTCCGTGGAGCACGGGGAACACGATGTCGACCGGTTGAAGCGCCGTCCGGGAGAACCGGCTTCGGCGCTCCGGATCGAGTACGAGGCGGCCCCCGGGGGCGGGCCTGACGGATACCCGCCTTCCGAGCGACCGAAACGCATCGGTGCGTGAGAAGGCGTCCACGGAACCGAGTTTCGGACCCGTCCACCACGATCCGTCCTTCGCCAGGTAGAGCGGAACCGGGTTCCACCGCTCCGTGTCGGTCGCGGCAAACGCCTGCATGCCGGAAATCACCGAGACCTCGTGCTCGGGAGACTGGCCGCCGAAGAGCACGGCGACCACGGGTCGGCCGACACGCCCTGCCGCGGGGGCGCTCACTTCGCGGCCTCCGACAGCCGGCCGCGGTGGTACGTCGCATACGCGCGACCCACCATCCCGGAGCCGACGAACGGCGTGTTTCTGGACTTGGACCGGATGTGCTCCGGCCCGAAGGTCCACCGGGTGGTGGCGTCGAATATGGTCAGATTGGCCCGCGCTCCCTCGACGACGCGCGGAACGTCGAGACCGAGGATGCGACGGGGCGCGACGGCAAGTCGAAAGACCGCCTCGGCGTCCGTCAGGACTCCGGTCGCGACGAGCTCCCGGCCGACGAGTCCCCAGGCCGTCTCCAGGCCGATGATGCCGAAGGGCGCCGCCGTGAACTCCACTTCCTTCTCGAACGAGGCATGCGGAGCGTGGTCGGTGCAGATGGCATCGATGGTGCCGTCGCGCAGGCCCTCCTTGATCGCCTCGACGTCCGCGGCGGTCCGGAGCGGGGGATGCATCTTCGTGTTCGTGTCGAACTCACGCTCGGAGACGACCTCGTCGGTCAGCGCGAAGTGGTGCGTGCAGGCCTCCGCCGTGACCCGGACGCCGCGCGCCTTGCCCTCCCGCACCAGCTGGACCGCCTGCGCCGTCGAGATGTGGGCCACGTGGATGTGCCCACCCGTGTAGCCCGCGATCAGGATGTCACGGGCAATCATGGTCTCCTCGGCGATGGA
>JAHEEH010000187.1 GCA_024640835.1 Bacteroidota bacterium | reverse complement strand
CCGAAACGTGCGAGGTCGTCGGCCGGAAAAAGAACGAGGCCCCTGTCCGCATGCTCCCGCGCCCTCACGACCGTCTCCACGAGGAACATCCCTCTCGCGAGATCTGCCGCCATATCCAGCTGCCAGGACCCGGTCAGGTCCAGGAGGCCCGCCAGCAGGCGGGCGGGCGCTCCACACCAGGAATCCGCGAAGTCCCTGAGATCCGCGCCGTCCTCGATCGCAGGACCCTCCGCCAGTCGGGCCGACGCCCGCAGGCGCGGCAGAAGCAGCGATTCATCGAGGCCGTGCTCCCGGCATACCTGTACGGCCGCCCGCCAGGTCGCCTTTCCGGCCACCGGATCACGACCGGTTTCGATGAGGTCCAGGTCCTCGAGGGCCCGCTCAGGCTCCGAGGCGGCGGCATCGAACCAGGCCCAGAGGGCAGCGGCGGCGATTCGCAGCCGCGCGGGCATATCTCGCGGGCCGAAAATCCGGATCTCGTCCATCCCGTTCACCCGAGTCGATCCCACTCCACGCGCCAGGGACCGTCCGTTCCCGACAGGAAGGCATCCACTCCCGCCATGCAGTCCGCCGTCTTCCGGGCGGACGCGTTGACGGCCGCCGCCGCCCTGAGCGACGCCCCCAGGTCGGCGGCCCGTTCCTCCATCAGAAGTCCCTTGGTCCTCGCCACGGCCTCCCGACTCGTGTCGCGTGCGATCCGCCGGGCCGATTCGAACACGACGTCGTCGAGGGTGCCGTTCTCCACGCACCTGGTGATCAGGCCCATCCGCTCGGCCTCTCGGGCCCCGACGAGCCGTCCGGTGAGCAGCAGATCCCGGAGATCGGCTTCCCGCAGGCGGGTGCGAAGCAGCACGGACACCATCGCCGGCACGAATCCGATACGGACTTCCGTGAAGCCGAAGCGGGCGCTCTCCTCCGCGTACGCCAGGTCACATGCGGACACCAGGCCACACCCACCAGCCACGGCAGGGCCGTTGACCCGGGCTATCACCGGAACGGGGCAGCGGACCAGGGTCTCGAAGAGCGAGGCCAGCAGAAGGGAATCGGCTTCATTCTCCTCACGCGAAGCCGACCTGAGCGTCCTCAGAGCGTCCAGATCGGCACCGGCGGAAAAAGCCGAACCCTCGCCGGTGAGCACGATCACCCTCACCTGGGCGTCCGCTCCCAGGTCCAGAACCTGGTCCCGGACCGCCCTGACGAGATCGCCGTTGAGCGCATTGCGTTTCTCGGGCCGGTCGAGCGTCACCGTCACGATGCTCGGATGCGGACCTCGTTCGGTACGGATCATGGGGTGCCCTCCATCAGGAAATTGCATCCGCGAAGCGCTGCTCCGCTCGCCCGACCCAGTACGCTGAAACGCCCCGAGCGGACCACGGCCCTGTCTTCGGTCAGCAGGTGGGAGGCAGTGTACAGGTTGGCGAGATCGGTCACGGCGAGGAGGCCGGCGGAGCCCTCCGGCAGGGCGCGGTCCGGATGTTCAGGATCTACGACCTCGAACCGCATCCACGGCGGAGCCTCGTACCACCATCCGGTCGGAGCCCATGCCTGACTCGTCAGCTCGCACATGCCGAACTCCCCGCCGATCCGGTCTCTCGGACATCCGAATCCTCTCGAAAGCACATCGTGCAGGGTCTCCCGCTCCATGGATCGTCGGTGCGTCTTCATGCCCCCCGTTTCGATCAGGCGGACGTCTCCCGGCAACCGGCCGACTCCACCCTCCGCGAGCTCCAACAGGCCGAACGCCGCACCGACCACGAGCGCAGGCCGTTCCCGTCTTGCCGAGTCGCCGAGGATCTTCGAGAACCGTACGGCATCGTCCGAGAATACCGCGCTCCCGGTGTCTCCGAACCGGCGCACGAGGTGCTGCATCATGGCGACCAGCGAGGAATCCGCTGCGTACCGAGGGAGATACGCCACGATGGTGCCGGGCTCGGACCCGAAGACACGCTCGAAACCGGCCTCCACGACGCGCTCGTAGAAGGCCATGCTTCTGACGGGATGCTCAGAGCGCACCCCTCCCGCCGTCCCGCTGCTCCGGAAGACGCGCTCCGATTCGTCCGCCGGAAACGTGGCCACCCGGGCCATACGGAACGCGGCTATCGGAAGAAAACGTCCCGCGTCGCCGAACGTGCGGACTACCGGGTTGAGTCGACGCTGGAACTCGGCGATTTCGCTCTCGAGCGCCCCAAAGGCCTCGTCGTCTCCGGGCTCCAGCCTCAGGATGGCGGCCTCCAGGTCCGGCCGTGCGATATCGGCTCGGTCCCCCACGGTCAGTGCGCGGGCTCCCGCAGCACCGGGTAGACCTCGTCGTGTTCCACCTCCGCGTCGAGGAATCCCCAGTCCAAGGCCCCGTCGTCTGAGCGCGGCTCCAGAAGCGTGACGACGAGCCGTCCCAGGGGCTGATCCACGCGAACGGAAAGCGTTCCGGAATCGAGAGTGGCCGAGGCCGCTTCCCACGCCCCGAAGAGCTCACGTTCTCTCACCCCCTGGAAGGCGCGGTCCGAAACCCGAGTGGAGTCGATACGAAACCGCTCCAGGTGGACCGCTTCCGGAGCTGCGAGGACCTCGTAGCGGATCCCGTGGTCGTCCAGAAGCGCCCGGAGCGCGGTCAATCCGGGGGGAACCAGGTAGCGCATCGGTGCCACGACCGTCTCCGAGGCACGAAACGTACCGTATTCCGGCATGCGTTCGGTGCGTCTCTCGCCATTCATCACGAGGACGGTAGCCCCCGTCTGCGGGTGACGCTCGCGGTTCGCGCCCCCGAGAATGATCTCCACCGGCTCGACCGATCGAACCATCTCGGCGCGGACGCCGAGAGCCCCGCCCACGACACTCTGCGTATCCGCCGTGCGCACGACCGACGCGATCCGTCCTGCGTTCCGATACGTCCAGTCGATGATTTCCTCGACGAAGGCGCGGGTAGCCAGCACGCGCTCGCGAAAGGACGCGTAGGCATACCCCTCCGACAGAATCCCCAGTCGATTTCGAAGCCCCACGTAGTTCGTGTTGAATCGGGGCCGGTGATCGTAGGTGTACCATCCCCGGTCGCCACCCTGACCGGGCCAGGGGAGATTGCCGTAGTAGTACATCTCCCACCCGGTCCGGGCCCGCACCGAGTCCGTGATCTCCGGGATCGCCCGTTCCCGCAGCAACTCGACCACGGCCGGATGTGTGTTGGGATGCATCGGGACGGCGTACGTCACGTGGTACCCGTGCTGCGTCCCGTTGGTCGTGTGCAGGTCGACGACGACGTGGGGATCGTACTCGTCCAGCAGCCGGACCAGCGACCTGGCCTCCGGGCTCGCCAGCTTCATGTGGTCCCGGTTCAGGTCCAGGTCCTGTGCGTTCGCCCGCTGCCCCATGCCACCCACGGGCCCGTTCTGCCTGGGTCGATTGTACAGGTTCACGCGCTCGTTGCCGTCCACGTTGTAGATCGGGGCGACGAGGAGGATCAGTGAGTCCGACCAGGCAGGACGCCCCACGGCCACCAGGTCCCGCAGAAAGGCCAGCATGGCTTCCTTTCCGCACACCTCACCCGCGTGAATGTTGGCCTGGACCAGCACCCGGATCCGCCCGTCCCGTCGCACGGAAGCGGCGTCCGGTCCGGCCAGGGACCCGTAGACCACGAGGGGAAGCCTGCGTCCCTCCACGGAATACCCGAAGTCCGTCAGGTGAAAGAGCGGGTCCTGGGCTGCGAGTACCTCCAGGAAGCCCATCGCCTCGTCGTACCGCGTGGTTTCACGGTACTCCGATGCCTCCGCACGCGTAGCCAGGAACGACAGATCCGCCACCTGGGCGATCGAAGGCCCGGCTCCAAGCGACAGGAGCGCCACGACGAGCGCCATGGGCCGGAGCCCCGAGTCGGAAGGCATGGTCGGATGCGTCAGGATTTTGCGGACTTTCTGCGGCTGCGACGGCGCGGTCGTTTCTTCCCATTCGACTTGTTGGCAATCTTTCCGCGCCGCGAGCGCTTGTCTCCCTTACCCATGGTTCCGGTGATTTCGTGAAGGGATTCTATCTTGGGCAAGATACCCTAGCCGGGGTCACACCCAAAGTGGCCCCGATTCCCCCGAGATCGCGTGCGAACCGTCACCCCAGAGGAAACCCTCTCCGTTTCCGAGATCGTGCAGGCGGCAGCCTCCAGCCTCGAGGCGGAGTTTCCCGACGTGGAGGTTGAAGGCGAGATCTCGAACCTGGCTCTTCCCGGATCCGGACACGCGTACTTCACGCTCAAGGACGCCTCGGCGCAATTGCGCTGCGTGGCGTGGCGGTCCACCGTGGTCCGGTTTCCGTTCCGCCCTTCCGACGGACAATTGGTACGGGCACGGGGAGGTCTCACCGTGTATTCTCCCCGGGGCGACATGCAACTGGTCATCCGATCCCTGCGGCTGGCCGGCGAGGGTGCGTTGCAGCAGGCGTACGAGGAACTGAAACGCCGTCTGGAGGCCGAAGGGCTCTTCGACCAGGCCCGCAAGCGGCTGCTGCCGCGCTTCCCGTCCTGCCTCGGCCTGGTCACGTCCGGATCGGGCGCCGTCCTGCACGATCTGCTTTCCGTCCTGGAGCGCCGCTATCCCCTGGTCAGGGTCGTCGTCGCTCCCGTCCGTGTACAGGGTGACGGCGCCGCCGCCGAGATCGCCGCGGCCATCCGGTCCTTCAACGGGCTGCCCTCGAATGATGGTAGACGCCCGGACGTCCTGGTGGTCGGGCGCGGTGGCGGATCGCTTGAGGATCTCTGGGCTTTCAACGACGAGCGGCTTGCCCGCGTCATTCATGCCTCGGGCATCCCGGTGGTCAGCGCGGTCGGCCACGAGACGGATTTCACCATAGCCGATTTTGCAGCCGACGTCCGCGCAGCGACGCCGTCGATGGCGGCAGAACTGGTGGTCCCGGACCGGGCTGAACTCACGGCCGGAATGCGCTCGCTACAGAGACGACTTGCGGCAGCGGTCACCTCGAGGGTGGGACAGGGGCGCCGCCGCCTTCGGAGCGTCATGCGATCGGTCGCGGTGGCGGGCCCGGACCGTCGGCTTCGGGTGTCGGCCCAGCGCCTCGATTCGGTTCTGTCCCGGGTACATCGGGCCATGGCCATGCATGTCCGAACGGCGACGACGCGACGCGGAGCCGTCATGGACCGGCTG
>JAHEEH010000186.1 GCA_024640835.1 Bacteroidota bacterium | reverse complement strand
TCCAGGGTGTGGACAATCTGTACTGGCCCCTGGTTGCGGGGACCACGTTCCACTATGCCTGGGAGGACACGGACGGTTCCGCGATGACGGAGGACGTGGAGGTGCTGCTCGAAACCCGAACGGTGAACGGGGTCGAGGCCACGGTCGTCTGGGATCGGGTATACCGGGAGTCCGCCCTGGTCGAGGAGACGTGGGACTGGTACGCTCAGGACAGGGACGGGAACGTGTGGTACCTGGGGGAGGAGTCCTACGAGTGGGTGAATTCCGTGAAGCGCGCTGACCCGGGATCCTGGGAATCCGGCGTGGGCGGCGCCCGGGCGGGACTCTACATGCCGGCGGAGCCTGCCGTCGACGATTACTATTACCAGGAGTATTCGAAGGGCAAGGCCCAGGACGTAGCCGAAATCACGGCTCTGAGCCAGGACGTCCAGGTCCCCGCGGGTGTCTTCAAGGAGTGTGTCGAAATCCGGGAGACCACCCCCCTGGAACCCGATGTGCTCGAGAAGAAGTACTTCTGTCCGGGTGTCGGGGTCGTCCTGACCGTCGACGTCGCCGAGGGCAACCTTCGCGAGGAACTCGTGTCCTGGGGCGGACTGTAGGGAACGGATCAGGCGGTTGCCTTCCGGACGGCAGGCGCGACCTCGGTGCCGAGCAGCTCGATGGCCCGGAGCACCCTGTCGTGAGGCATGGGTCCGACGGTGAGCTGGATCAGGAAGCGCTCCATGCCGAAGAGCTCGTACTCGTAGAGGATCTTCTCCACGACCTGTTCCGGGCTCCCCACCAGGAGGGCGCCTCGCGGGCCGCACTCGGCATCGAACTGGGCGCGCGTGGTCGGAGGCCATCCGCGCTCGCGACCGATGCGCGTCATCGTCGCGGCGAACGGGGAAAAGGCCTCGTCCGCGGCCCGTCGGCCGTCCTCCGCGATCCAGCCGTGCGAGTTGATGCTGACCGGAGGCACGGGGTCCAACCCCGCGTCGCGGGCCGTCTCGCGATACAGTTGAACGAACGGCGCGAACCGGGCCGGCGCTCCTCCGATGATGGCCAGCGCCATGGGCAGTCCCAATCGGGCGGCCCGGATCACGGACGGGGGGCTGCCCCCGACGGCCACCCAGACCGGGAGCGGGTGCTCCGGCCCCGGGTACACCCCCAGGCCGTCGATCGGCGGACGGTGCCTGCCCGCCCAGTGCACGCGGTCGCCGTCCCGGAGACGGAGCAGGAGATCGAGCTTCTCCGAAAAGAGGTCGTCGTAGTCTTCCAGGGCGTATCCGAACAGCGGAAACGACTCGATGAAGGAGCCGCGACCTGCCATGATCTCCGCCCGCCCCCCGGAGAGCAGGTCGATGGTCGAGAACTGCTGCCAGATGCGGACGGGATCGTCCGAGCTGAGGACCGACACCGCGCTCGTGAGCTTGATCCGTTCGGTCCGCGCGGCTGCCGCCGCGAGGACAACGGCCGGCGCGGAGACCGTGTAGTCCGGGCGGTGATGCTCGCCGACGCCGAACACGTCGAGGCCCACCCGGTCGGCGAGCTCGATTTCCTCGATCAGGTGGCGCAGTCGCTCCCCGGCGCCCGTGGCGCCTCCGGACTGACGGTCCGGGGCGATCTCCGCGAAGGAGTAGAGGCCGATTTCCACGTCACCGGGCGCCGATCGCCGACTTCCATGCCTCGAGTCCTCCGACCACCGGAAGCGTCACGGACGTTCCGTCCAGGTCGACCGAAAGCTCGGCGCCTGGCCTCGGCCAGAGCGTGAAGTCCCGGTCGCTGGAGAAGACCATCAAGCCGATGCGCTGTCCGGCGGGGATGACCTGGTCGTCGGGCTCGATATCGAACGTCATCGTGACGAACTCTCCGGGCACCAGGGGCGCCGACTCCGTGAGCGAAGCGTGGTTCTGCAGATCTGCCCAGCCGCGCGTGATCAGCCCTCCCTGCCGGATAGTCTCTCCCCGCCACGTGCGACGTTCGGTCCACGGCAGCGAAACGAGGTACACGGACAGGTTCACCGCCGGGCGGTCGGCGGCCGCCCGGATCGTGACCCGGGCCGTTCCGGAAAGGTGGAGGGAGTCGGCCAGGACAGGGCTCGCGTAGAGCAGCCGGTGCTCCGTCCACTCGGCGGTCGCCAGGGTCTGCGCTCCGAACGACACGTTGTCGACGAGGGTCTCCGTGCCCGACCAGTAGTCACGCTGCAGCACGAGGGATCCGGTGCCTCTCCCGCCCGAGGTCGGAAACAGGGTCACGGGAGCCGCGTCCGGGTGGGGGTAGTCCGCATACGCGGTCGGATGGTCGCGATCGGACTCCTCGCGGACGATCCAGGCCCTCGGTTCTTCCTCGACCCCGTTCTCCACGCCGTACAGGTAGTGCGTGAACCACCGGTTCATCATGTCGTGCGGGGGCGGTCCCCCGTGCTGCCCCTGGTGCAGGTAGATGCGCGCCGTCTTCCCCTGCGCCCGGAGGGCCTCGAAGATCCGGATGCTGTGATCCGGCATCACGTTCCAGTCGCTCAGCCCGTGCGAGAGAAAGACGGCGGCCTTGATGTTGCCCACGACGTGGGTGTAGTCCCTTCCGTGCCAGAAGTCGTTGTAGTCGCCCGTCGTGCGGTCGCGTCCCGCCGCCATCTCGCCGTCACGGACGTTCGCGTCGCACCATTCGCGGCGACCTTCCCGGCTGTGGATGAAATCGTACAGCACGTCGACGTCCTCACCGGGATACCCGCCGGGATTGCGGACGAGGCCGTTGGCCCGGTAGTAGTGCCAGTAGGACGTGTTCGGGGCATCGGGAATCACCGCTTCCAGTCCCTCGACCCCGGTCGTGGCCGCAGCGAGAGGCAGGGTGCCGTTGTACGAGGTACCCGTCATGCCCACCTTGCCGGTAGCCCACGTCGCGCGGACCTGCTCGCTGCCGTCGACGGTCCGGAAGCCCCGTGCGCGCCCGTTGAGCCAGTCGATGACGGCCTTGGGCGCGAGCGACTCGTTGATGCCGCCGACCGTGGGACATCCCTCCGACAGCCCGGTGCCGGGAGAGGACGAGTGAACGACGGCAAACCCGAGAGGCAGCCAGGTGTCCACGAACGCATCCGAGATGAACGGGCGGAGCCTCAGGCGCGGCGGCTCGGCCGCGGCGCGCGGCGCGGGCGGCGTGTCAGGCTCCTGGTGCACGTCCCAGAAGAAGTCATCACCGCTCGCGGTGCCGGCATAGTACGGGCTCGATCCGTAGATGACCGGGACCTTCAGGCCCTCGGTCTCGGTCTGGCGCTGTCGGGCCACCGAAACGTGCATGCGATCCCTGCGGCCGTCTCCGTCGGAGTCGAACTCCGTCTCCACCCAGAGCTCCTCGCGAATCCACTGATCCGGATCCTGGAAGGCTTCGACCGGCTGGGCCTGTCCGTTCTCGAAGACGGGACCGGCCTTTCCGGAGGTCTGGCCGCTGGAGATGCGCGGGGCAAGCAGAGCGGCGAGAAGCAAGACCGGGACAGCGTTTCGCAAGAAAGCGGGCATCGGGTCAGCCTGTGGGTTGTTCGGGAGGCCCAATGTAGCGTGCGGCGCCGACCTCCGCAGGGTCAGTCCGCCGCGACCGGCTCCAGGCGCACGATGGACATCGGACCGCCGTCGGCATCGATGGCGAGGTAGATGAGTCCGTCGGGTCCCTGGCGTATGTCACGGATCCGTCCCACGCCCTGCAGCAGGGTTTCCTCCGCCGCGACGGTGTTGCCGTCCATCGTCAGCCGGGCGAGCTGGGCTCCGGCGAGGCCCCCGACGAACAGGTTCCCCTTCCATCCGGGGAAGCGATCGCCGGCATAGATGAGAAGTCCGCTCGTCGCGATGGAGGGCACCCAGTAATGGACGGGTTGCTCCATCCCCTCGCGCGACGTGCTCTCATGGATCGTCGCCCCACCGTAGTTCACGCCGTACCCGATGACCGGCCAGCCGTAGTTGCGGCCGGGCAGGAGGATGTTGAGCTCGTCACCGCCCTGGGGTCCGTGCTCATCCTCCCATACGACTCCGGTCTCCGGATGGATCGCGAGCCCCTGCGGGTTGCGGTGCCCGTAGCTCCAGATCTCGGGACGCGCGCCCTCGACGCCCACGAACGGGTTGTCCTCGGGCACCCGACCGTCGTCGTACAGCCGATTGACGGTTCCGTGATGGTTGGACAGATCCTGGGCGGGGTGCGCCTCCAGGTCTCCCTCGGGCGGAGCCTGGCGCTCGCCCACGGTGACGAAGAGATAGCCGTCGGAATCGAAAGCCAGCCGGGAGCCGTAGTGGCCGCGGCCCCTGGTGTCCGCCACGAAGAGGTCCTCGACGCCGACCAGTTCGTCGTTCACGAGCCGACCCCGCGCCACCGCCGTGGTCGAACCGTCGTCCACCGGCTTCGAGTACGAGAGGTAGACCATCCGGTTCGATTCGAAGGACGGATGCAGAGCGATGTCCAGGAGACCTCCCTGGCCCTGTGCGTACACCTCGGGCACGCCGGGGACCGGGGCGTCGAGCAGCACGCCGTCACGGATGATGCGCAGCCGCCCGGGCCGTTCGGTGACCAGCAGGTCGCCGCCGGGAAGGAACGCCATGGACCAGGGATGCGAGAGGCCCGAAGCCACCGTCACAAGGCGGTAATCGACGAGCTCGGATTCCTGGTCCAGGGGCTGCGAGCAGGCCGTGGACGAAATGACCAGGAGCACGGCCGCGAGGGCGTGCCCGAAACGGTAGCTGGGCATGGGGGCGAGGATCGGTTGGGTTCCGGACTAACCGGTACCGACCGCCCCGGGTTTCGCGCCGTTGCCCGGAATCACTTCAGCAGGAGCATGGTCCGTGCGAGAACGCGGTCCCCGGATTCCAGCCGGTACAGGTACACGCCGCTGGCCAGGGCGGACGCGTCGAACGTGGCCGCATGCCGTCCGGCCGGAAGCACGCCGTCCCGCAGCACGGCCACCTCGCGGCCGAGCAGGTCGTACACGGCCAGCCGGACCCTCGAAGGTCCGGGCAGGGCGAAATCGATCGTGGTCTGCGGGTTGAACGGGTTGGGGTAGTTCTGGTACAGACCGAAGTCCTCGGGAAGCGTGTCCGGGCCCTCTGCGGCCGTCGAGAACGACTGGACCAGCTGCAGGTCGTCGAACCAGAGCGTCCCGCCTTCCGCGGCGCCGTCTCCGTACGAGAGC
>JAHEEH010000185.1 GCA_024640835.1 Bacteroidota bacterium | reverse complement strand
CCGGTCGGGGGGGGTTGACGGTGCCTTGCTCTCTTTATATAATATACGCGTTATAGAACAGTGGTGTTATTTGTCCCGCATGGACGCACGCCTGGACAAGATCTTCGGAGCCCTCTCGAATCCGACCCGGAGGGCCATTCTGGCGCGCCTGTGCGACGGGGAGGCGACCGTGCTGGAGCTTGCCGAGCCCTTCGAGATGAGTCAGCCCGCCATTTCGAGGCATCTCAGGGTCCTCGAGGAGGCCGGCCTGATCACGCGGGGTCGAGAAGCGCAGACGCGGCCGTGCAGGCTTGATCCCGGGGGACTGGAGGTTGCCGCGGAATGGCTGGAGACCTATCGTCCGCACTGGGAGGGGACGTTTCCGAGACTGGACGTGCTGCTGGGCAAGCTCCAGGCGCTGGGCGCCAGGCTCGGAGGTCCGTGAGCGGGCGGCACCCATCCGGCTTGCCGGCTCGACCGGTGGGCGGTCCACCGGTCCGGCAGGGGAGAACGGACCGCGAGACGGGCAGAACGACAGGGAGGATGGAATGAAAGCGGCGCTCATCATGATTCCGGTCCTGGTCCTGTGCGCATGCGGGGATCCCGGGTCCGGCCGGCCGGAAACGGCCGCATTCTCGTTCGTCGATTCGACGGGTTTCGCGTCAGGGCGGGCCCTGGTCAATGCGGTTGCGGACTTCGACGGGGACGGAGACCTGGACCTGTTCGTCGGCTTCAACGGTCGCGCCAATCGCCTGTACCGGAACGATGACGGCCGGTTTGTGGACGTCGCCCCGTCGGTCGGGGTTGCCGACAGTGCCGGGACGCGGACGGCCGCGTGGGGCGACTTCGACTCGGACTGGGATCCCGACCTGTTCGTCGGCTTCGGAGCGGGAGCCGAGTCCTGGAACCGACTCTACCGCAACGACGGTGGCCGGTTCACCGACGTGGCCGAAGAGCGGGGGGCGCTGCTTCAGGGATCGTTCCGGCAGGTCTCCTTCGTGGATTACGACGGGGACGCGGACGTCGATCTCTTCGTCGCCTTCCGGGACCGGCCGAACGCGCTTCTCCGAAACGACGGCGAGCGGTACGTGAACGTGGCGCCGGACCTGGGTGCAGCGGATCCGCGCCGGTCGGTTGGCGCGGCGTGGTTCGACTTCGACGGGGACGGAGACCTGGACCTGGTGGTCGCGAACATGGACGGGGACGCGAACGGGCTCTTCCGGAACGACGGGGAATCGTTCGTGGACATCGCCACGGAGGCGGGATTGGCAGGCGGAGGCCGGTCCGTTGGAGACGATGCGCAGGGGACGGTCCGGCCGTCGATCGTGGATTACGACGGCGACGGTCATTTCGACGTGTTCATGGCCAACTACGGTCCCAACGGCCTGTTCAGGAATCGCGGCGACGGAACGTTCGAGAACGTGGCCCCGGCCGTCGGTCTCGCCGTCGATGGGCGGTTCGATACGGGCATCTGGGCCGATTACGACCTCGATGGCCAGCAGGACCTGTATGTGAATGGCACGGTCACCGGGGGCACGAGCTACCGCGACTACCTGTTCCACAACGAGGGTGGAACGTTCTCCGACGCCACGCCGCCCCTGCTCCTGGGACTGGAGGCCGATCATGGGGCCGTCTGGTTCGACTGCGACCGGGACGGCGATCCCGATCTGGCCCTCACCGGGGCGACGGACGACGGGATGCACCAGCTGGTGCGCAACGGGACGGTGGGTGGGAGAGCGCTCCAGGTGCTCGTGCTCGACCGGGAAGGCCACTACATGCCGGCCGGCTCGGAGGTGCGGCTGTTCGATTCGGCATCGGGCCGGCTTCTCGGGGCACGTCTCGTCGATACCGGGTCGGGATACAATGCCCAGAATGTCGCCCCGGTGCTCTTCGGCCTGGGCCAGGCGGGCCTCGTGGACGTGGAAGTGACCACGCTGGGTGCGGACGGCCGCCGCGTCACCCGGGTGCCCGGTGTCGATTCTTCAGGGCTTGTAGGCCACCTTCTGGCCGTGCGCGCCGGGTCCTGAACGCATCGCGGCCGCAGGATCGGCTACCGTGAAGTGGCGCTCAGCACCCCTTCATGTACTTCGGTCTGAGCAGCAATCTGCCCCGGTCGTCGAACAGCTCGGCGAACGGAATGCGAACCTCCTCCCAGGGCTGCAGGTCCGGGACGTCCTCCGGACGGCACCACATGTCGGCGTCCTGCTCGGGCCGCGCCACCAGGACGCCGTCCTCGAGGTCAAGGACCACCATGTCACCCACGGGCGTGGCGTACACCGTCTCTCCGGCCCCGACGACCTCGACGTGCGTCCCGGTCCCGGCAAGGTCGTCCGCACGAATCCAACCGGTCCCCATGCGGGGAAGAGGCACCCGGAAGTACCCGTCGCGCCGGTCGGACACGGTGAGATGAAACCACGGCGGGCCGTACCCCCAGTCCTCCAGAAAGAGGTCGGGAAGGAACGGCTCCCGGCGCCCTTCGATGACCTCCGAGAGCTCCAGGGGCTGGCCGGGCGTCGCGCCGACGACCAGTTCTCCCAGCCGCAGCCCTCCCGGGGCGTCGTACACGTCGACGGAGAGTTCCCGCCGTGCCAGGAGCGAATCCCGGCATCCGTCCACCCGGTCTCCGCACAGCTCGTCCAGCCGGTACTCGTTGTACAGCCAGCCCACCAGTTCGTCATTGAACAGCCCCACCCAGGCCAGCTCGCCGGGCCGAGGTGGGTCCTGGGCAACGACAGGCCGCGGGACCGCCATGGCCACGCAGGCCGCAATGACCGTGAATCGTCGCATCAGTCTCGGTCTCGCATGGTGGAGGGCTGTGCCGGGACATCCCTGCGCGCCGCGACGATAAGCCACGCTGCAGGGGTCGTCGGCGTCATGGCGTCCATGTGGGTCGATCGGACTTCCAGGATCTCCAGAGAAGGCTCCACGGCATCCGCGATATCGCGGAGCGACCGGCGCGGCGGCCCATGGTCGCGCTCGGGCCCCTCGGTGCTCCCGACGATACTCACCCAGCGACCGCCGGGGGCCAGGACGTCACGGACCCGCAGCGCGAATCGCGAACGGTCCGCGGCATGATCGAAGCTGTGGAAGCAGCCTCGGTCGAACACCAGGTCGAACGGCCCCTCGACCGGGTCGGTCACGAAATCGAGCACGCGGAATTCGCACTGACCCCGGATGCGTCCACTCTTGGAGGTCGCCCGCTCGATGGCGAGCGGAGCCACGTCGATGCCCAGTACGTCGAAGCCGCGAGTGGCGAGCCACAGGGCGTTCGTTCCGGTGCCGCACCCGACCTCCAGCGCGCGTCCGGGAGTCACCCCTCCGTCGTCGACGAGTCCAACGAGGTGAACATCGGGCCTTCCCGTGTCCCACGGGAGGTCGCCCGACGCGTATCGCTCGTTCCAGTCCGGTCTGGACATGCCGTCCTCCTGCTGCCGCAGAGGTTGCCGATGCGGAAGACCGATGGGGGCCGTCCCGTCAGATGTTGATGGCCCGGTCGTAGGCTGCCTTCGTCGCCTCCATCACCGCTTCCGACAGGGTCGGATGAGGATGGATGGCCTCCATGATCTCGTGGGCGGTGGTCTCGAGGGCGCGTGCGGCCACGGCCTCCGCAATGAGCTCGGTGGCGTCGTACCCGATGATGTGGCAACCCAGGAGTTCACCGTACTTCGCGTCGTAGATGACCTTTACGAAGCCCTCGTTGTGTCCCATGGCAGATGCCTTCCCGGAGGCCGTGAAGGGGAATTTGCCCACTTTCACATCGTATCCGGCCGCCTTCGCCGCGCTCTCGGTATAGCCGATGGACGCGATCTGCGGCTGGCAGTACGTGCAGCCGGGGACGCCCTTCTTGTCCATGGGATGGACGTTGAGCCCCGCGATCTTTTCCACGCACAGAATGCCCTCGTGGCTCGCCTTGTGGGCGAGCCAGGGCGGTCCGGCGACGTCGCCTATCGCGTAGATGCCCTCGACCCCGGTGCGTCTGAAGCCGTCCGTGACGATGGAGCCCTTTTCCGTCTTCACGCCGAGCTGCTCGAGCCCGAGGTCCTCGATGTTGCCCACGACGCCGACCGCCGACAGCACCTGGTCGGCCTCGATGATCTCCGTGCCCTTCGCCGTCTTGACCGTCACCTTCAGCGTCTTGCCGGAGGCATCGACCTGTTCGACGGCCGATCCTGTCATGACCTTGATGCCGGACTTCTTGAAGGCGCGCGCCAGCTCCTTCGACACGTCCTCGTCCTCGATCGGAACCATGCGGTCCATGATCTCGACGACGGTCACCTCGGAGCCCATGTGGTGGTAGAAGTAGGCGAACTCGACCCCGATGGCGCCCGCGCCTACCACGACCAGTCGTCCCGGCGGCGTGGTCTGGAGCATGGCCTCCCTGTACGAGACGATGTTCTTCCCGTCGACCGGCAGGGACGGGAGCGACCGCGCCCGGGCCCCCGTAGCGACGATGATGTGCTTCCCCTGGATCGTGGTCTTCTCGCCGACCGCGTTGCCGTCCATGTCCACGGACGGCTCCACGGTCACTCTTCCCCCGCCCGCGAGCCGGGCCGTGCCATAGACGACGTCGATCTTGTTCTTCTTCATGAGGAACTGGACACCCTTGCTCATCTTGTCGGCGACCGAGCGGCTGCGGGCGATGACCTTCGGGAAATCGGGCGAGATCGTTCCCTCGAGCGAAAGGCCGTAGGCGTCCAGATGGCGCGCGTAGTCCATGAGCTCGGCGCTCTTCAGGAGGGCCTTGGTCGGAATGCAGCCGATGTTCAGGCAGACGCCGCCGAGCTTGTTCTTCTCGATGACCGCGGTCTTCATGCCCAACTGCGAGGCGCGGATTGCGGTCTCGTAGCCACCGGGGCCGCTGCCGATCACGATGACGTCGTACGTAGGATGAGCCATGACGAATGGGATAGGGCGTCGGGGAGAGCACGTGAACCGAAAAGATACCCGCGCCCGGCGGGGCTGGAAAGCAGAGGGGAGTGAATACCGGGTGGAACGCCCTCCCGCCGCGCCTCAACCACCCCTGGCCGAATCCACGTCGTCGATCTTCGCGACCCTCGCGGCGTGGCGTCCCCCCTCGAAGCCGGTGTCCAGAAAGACGCGGACCAGGCTCCGGCAGACCTCGATACCCAGGGAACGGCTGCCGAGGGCGAGAACATTCGCGTCGTTGTGCGCCCGCGCGTTCCACGCGGTGAACTCGTTG
>JAHEEH010000184.1 GCA_024640835.1 Bacteroidota bacterium | reverse complement strand
CCTGCATGGCAAGACCCAGGTGCTCATCGCGCCGGGTGGCGTCGTGGTGGGCGACATCACGGCTGACGAGGTCGTCGTGGTGGGCCACGTGGAGGGGAACATCGCCGCGAAGAGCCGGATCGAATTACGAGACGGGAGCGTCGTCCAGGGCGACCTGACCACGCCACGTGTGGTTGTGCAGGAGGGCGGTGTCGTGAACGGACGCTTGCGCGCCGACCGGCCTGCCGCGTACGAGTCGCTTCCCATCGAGCCTCTCCGCAAGACAGCCTGACAGGGGTGCCGGCCTCGCTGACAGCGAGGCCGCTCGTCCTCAGTCCGGCTCGAGTCCCTCGAGTTCGACGTCGAACGTGAGCTGCTTGCCCGCCAGCGGGTGATTCCCGTCGATCGTCACCCGGTCCCCCGTGATGTCCGTGACCGTGACCATGAGGTCGCCCCGCTCGCCTTGAGCGCGGAGCACCATTCCCGGTTCAATCGAGAGTTCTGCCGGAAACCGATCGCGGCCGACCACCACCACCCGGTCGTGGTGATACGGTCCGTACGCATCCTCCGGTCCAATTACGACCGTACGACTCTCGCCGACTTCGAGACCGCGGACCGCGGACTCGAATCCTGGGATCACTGCCTGCGTCCCCAGGGTGAATTCGATCGGGTCCCGACCTTCCGAGGAATCGAAGACGGTGCCGTCGTCGAGTCGGCCCGTGTAGTGCACGCGCACCGTGTCGCCTGCTGTGGCAGCCATGGAGACTCCATTCAGCGTCCGTGTTCGATCACCACGTCGAACGGAACGGTCTGGGGGTTGAGCGAGCCCGCCAGGGTGAGGACCAGGAGGGCGGTCGCGTATCTCATGCGGGTGGGACTCCTTGGCTCCGTGAAGGTGAAGACGTCAAGCGGGGAGGGCGTCCCGTCCCGTATCACGAGATCCTACCTTGCCCCTGGCGTCCGGGCCGGAGGCGCCCGCAACCGTCAGCGCCGCCGGGCACCTCCTCCGGTCCGCGCCGGCGCACGAGTCGGGGCTCGGGCGGCGCGCGACGCGCCGTTCTGCCGGGCCTGATAGTCGCGGTTCAGCGTGGACGGTGTGCTGCCGGTGCCCGTGCTCGGGCGCGCGCCGGCGCGGTTGGAGGGTTGCGTCGCTGGAGACGCGTCCCGCTGCCAGTTGCTGCCCTGCCGGCTCTCCCACCCATTCTCGGTCCGGCGGTGGACGTTCCCGTTGCGGTCCGCGAACACGTCGTTCGTTCCCACGCCCGGGCGCGCGCCTACCGCCGGTTGCTGGGAAGGCCGGGCACCGGCCGCGGGTCGCGGCGCCGGTCGCGCACCGGCTGCTGGCCGTCCGCCTGCGGAGCGATCCGCGATGCGGGCACTGTTCTCCGGTCGATTGTAGATGTTGCGGTTGATGCCCCCCCGGTCACCACCGCCGACCCCGGGCCGGTTTCCGCCGCCGACGGAGTTCCCGATGTTGACATTGCCGCGATTGATGTTGATGTCGCCGGTGTGGATGTACGTCGGACGGTATCCACCGCCGTAGTAGCCGCCGCGGTAGCCACCCCGGTAACCGCCGAACGACACGCCAACGCGCATGAACCCGCCGCCCCAGCTCATCCCGAAACCCCAACCGTACCAGGGATTGTATGTCACGTGGAATCCCCACGTCGGATGACGGGGGTAGTAACCGCCGGGGCCCCAGTAGGGCGGGTAGTACCAGCCGGTGCCGTACACGGGCACGCCGTAGTACGGGAACGACCACATGTATCCGGGATAGTAGCCCACGTACACGACCTGCGGTGTCGATTGGTAGACGTGGACGTAGGTCGTGTTGTAGACCGGGGCGCTCGGCGGAATCTGCTGGATCTTCTCCTCCGGCACGCTGTCGGCCACCACCCACGGACCCGCGGGGGCCGGCGCCGTGAACCAGACCGCCTGATCCACCGCGTAGTAGCGCCCGTCGATCCGCAGCACCTGCGTCTGGGTGTTCGTGGCGTACGACACCCCGGTTCCCGGGATATCGGTGAAGGTCGGATCGCCGTCGTACGTCACGTCGAGCTTCGCCTCACTCCGCTTGATGGCCGCCGTCTGGGGAATCTGCGCGTCGAGCAGGGCGTCCTCCGCCTCCTGCGTGCCGGCCACCGAGACACGCACGCCGGCAATCGGTGCGTCGGGCGGGATCTTCCCGAACGACGCGGGCAGGCTGTCGGGGTGCACCCAGGTCCACGGTCCGTCGAGCCCGGCTCCGCGGTACCACCGACCCGAGAGCAACAGGTAGACGTGTCCCGGGTCCACGGTCCGCAAGATCGGGTTTTCGGTGTTCTCGACGTACAGGAGCTCGCCGCCGAGGAGTGATCGCCACCTCGCCGGCCCGTCGGTCACGATCAACTCGGTGGGTTCGGTGGCGGTGACGATAGCAGGCGGGGGCGTGGGAGCGGGCGCCGACGAGGTGTCCTGGGGGACGACCTTCGTCACCGCCTCAGGAGGGCGCGCTTCGGGGCTCCACGGGCCCAAGGGGTCGGCAGCGCCATACCAGATCTGCCCGCCGCTCAGATAGTACTTCCCGGACTGCTTGTCCTTGACCACCGCGAGCGAGGTGTTGACGACCTGCTCGAGGTTGGTATTGGGAATGGCCCGCGCTTGCGGCGTACCGTCGTAGAGCAGGAGGACCGCCAGCTCGTCGGTCACGATGATCTTCGGCGGATCGTGCTTGAGGCCGTCGAGGCTTTGCTGCTCGCGCTCCGCCGTCACGAGACTTGCGGAGAGGCGGTCCATGTCGATCGGCACCTCGTCGGGGAACGCCGCTTCCACGATGTCCGTGAACCGTCGCTGCAGCTCCTCGGTGGACTCGGGCCAGCGGACGCGCGTCACCCGGACGGCGCTGAGGGTCGCCTCGCGCGTGTCCGCATCGGCGTCCACCCGCGCCGAGAACCACACGGCGCCGAAGATGGGCTCGGCTCCCGGCGCCGTGATGGACATGGCGCCGCGGGCCGTGAGGAGATTGCCCGTGAGTGCCTCAGGCTGCGGCTGGTAGAGCGTGATCACATACCCCTGCGGTGCCTGGATTTCCTGCGGCCAGGGGGTATCCTGCGCGCTGGCTCCCCCCGGAAGCAGGGGCAGCATCGCGCACAGCGCGGCAAGGATGGGGAGAGCGACGGTACGGCGCATGACGGCCTCGGGAACCGGACAAGTGTCAGGGTGATGTCTGAAGCCTAGAGTGGTATGGTCCAGAAGGCCAGACCAGTCTCGAGGAATGAGCGACCGGCGTCACACGACTTCGCGGATTGGCTGCTCGAGGTCGTGAGGCGTACACCGGGTTCTGCCGGTGCACGCCCCACGCTCTCACGGCAAAATGCCGTTCCTAGTTTCGCCCCGCCGGATACTCGAACCGACGGTTCGGATGGGGCGGGGGCGGGGGCACCGCCCGCGGATCCTCCCTGATCCGGTCGAGCAGGTACTGGATGGCCGTGTCCAACTGGGCATCGCCGCCGTTGAACGTGGCGTAGGGCAGGTTGTCCACCTCGATATCGGGCACCACGCCGATCTGCTCGATCAGCCACGTGCCGTCGTCGCCGTAGACGCCGGTCATCGGCGCGCGGGCGAGTCCGCCGTCGGTGAGCCGGTTCTGCGAGCCGAGCCAGATCTCCCCGCCCCAGGTGCGCATGCCGATGACGACGCCGAGGCCAAGTCGGCGGAATCCCTCGGCGAACGCTTCGCCGTCGGAAGCGGTGCGCTGGTCCACGAGGACCACCATGTGCCCGCGGAACGCGTAGTGCAGGTTCCAGGTTGGTTCGCCCACCCGGCCCTTCCAGTACATCCAGGCCCGGCGGATCAGCTTCTCGAGCACGAAGGCGTCGATGTTGCCGCCGCCGTTGTGGCGGACATCCACGATCAGTCCCTGGCGGTCGAAGACGGGGTAGAAGTTGCGGTACCAGGCGGTGATATCGTCGCTGCCCATGGCGCGCAGGTGGACGTAGCCGATCCTGCCGCCGCCCGCGTCCTCCGTGGCCAGCCGACGCGTGTACTCCCAGTCCGCGTATCGGAGGCCGAACTCGTTGGCCGTCGGCACGACGACGACGTCCCGTGCGGTGCTCCCCGACCGCAAGGACAGCAGCACCTGGCGACCTTCCTGATTCCGCAGCAACTCCCCGATGTCGGCCGCGGCGAGCACGGCGGTGCCGTTGACCGCGGTGATGACGTCGCCCGTGCGGACGCCGAGCGTGGGGTCCGCGAGCGGCGACATCTCGTCGGGGTAGTCGGGGTCCGACTGGTAGACGTACTCGATCCGATATCCGCCGGCCGCGGGATCCCGCACGAGCCGGGCCCCCAGGCTCGCGACCCGGATGTCGTCATCGCCGGTGCGGAGGTCGCCGCCCCGCACGCTGGTGTGCAGGGCCGAAAGCTCGCCCACGTACCACCCGATCAGGTCCGACAGTTCGTCACGCGTCGTGATGCGGTCCACGAGCGGCAGATACTTGGCGAGTTGGGCATTCCAGTCGACCCCGTGCATCCCGGGATCGTAGAAGTAGTCGCGTTCCAACCGCCACGCGTCGATGAAGATCTGGCGCCAGTCGTTCCGGACGTCGATCGGGAACGTCCAGCCGCGGAGATCGACGCGCGCGTCCGTCAGGTTGGCCTTGGCCGGCTTGGCGTCGATCACGTACAGGTCACTGCCCTTGCGCACCAGCAGCTTCCTGCCATCCTGCGACATCTCGTACGATCGGATGCCCTCGATCACCGGTTCGGCTTTCGGGTTCCGGTTCGTGATCTTCACCGCGACGAGATGCGCGCTGGCGTCTGGTCCGGACTCCCGCGACGTCATGAAAAGGGCGTCCCCGTTCACGGTCAGGTTGCCGTAGTTCCCCGCCGGCACCGGCACCCGCTCCAACCGTCTGGCCAGACCCTCCAATTCGATGGTGACGGGCTTCACTTCCGCCCCCGCCGCTTTCCCTCCCGCCTGCTCTGTCGCCCGCTCCATCAACTCATCATCCGCCCTGAACGCCGACCGCACCCCCGGCCGCAGCGCGACCGCGTACAGCTCCATGTCCCGATCGAAGAACGGCTCCGGCTGCCGCCGTCCCCAGGGGGCGCCCACGAGTGATTCGAGATTGCGGTCGGACAGGAAATAGAGGAACGCCCCGGCGGGATCCCACGACGGGCTCTCGCTGTTCACCCGGTCGCTCGTGACCGCGACCTGCTCCTGC
>JAHEEH010000183.1 GCA_024640835.1 Bacteroidota bacterium | reverse complement strand
CGCGCGCTGCAGCGGGCGTCGTTCGTGAACCAGCAGAAATCCATCGCCGACACGGAGCGGTTCATCGAGCGTTTCCGGTACAAGAACACCAAGGCCCGGCAGGTGCAGAGCCGGATCAAGGCACTGGACAAGCTGGATCGGATCGAAGAGCCCGAACCGGACGAGGCTGCCATCTCGTTCCGCTTCCCCGAGCCGCCCCGGTCCGGGCGCACGGTGCTCGAGCTCTCCCGGTTCTCGAAGACCTACGCCGACGGTGGACGCAGCGTCCGCGTGTTCCGGAACGCCGGCCCCCTGCAGATCGAGCGGGGCGACAAGATCGCCCTCATCGGACGCAACGGAGCGGGGAAGTCCACGCTGGCCCGCATGCTGGCCGGAACCGAGCCGTTCGACGGCGCACGTCGGCTCGGGAAGGACGTCACGTTCACCTTCTTCGCCCAGCACACCGCCGACACCCTGGATCCCGGCGCTACCGTGCTCGATACGGTGAAGCGCGTGGCGTTCGGACGATCCGAAACCGAGGTCCGCTCGCTGCTGGGAGCCTTCCTGTTCCGGGGAGACGACGTGTTCAAACCCGTCAGCGTCCTGTCGGGCGGGGAGAAGAGCCGGGTCGCGCTCGCCACCACGCTCGTGGTGCCGGCCAACCTGCTGCTGCTGGACGAGCCGACCAATCACCTCGACATCCACTCCATCGCCGTGCTCATCGAGGCGCTCCGCCAGTTCACGGGGACGTTCGCCGTGGTGAGCCACGACCGTCACTTCCTGGACCAGGTGGTCACCCGCGTATGGCGCGTGGAGGACGGGACCGTGCGCGTGTATCCCGGGACGTATTCCGAGTACCTGTGGAAGGTCAGCCAGGAGCCGTCGACCGGCGCTCCCACCGACGCCAGGACCGCGCCCGGCCGGACCGCCGAGAAACCGGCCGACGAAGAGCCTCCCCCCGTCGCGGCCCCCGATCCGGACGATCCGTATCGGACGATGAACGCCTTCCGCCTGCGACGCGCCCTGGAAGAGGCCGAGAGCGACATCGCGCGCCACGAGGAACGCAAGACCTCACTGGAAACCACGCTCGGTGACCCGACGCTGTACACGGATCCGGACCGCGCCCGGCGGATGACGGAAGCCTACGAGGAGGTCCAGAAGGACCTCGCCGCGCTCTACGGGCGCTGGGAGGCGATCGCACGGGCCGCCACGGAGCGCGGGACGTGAGGCCCCGGCCGGATCCCGCCGGCTGCCATCCGGTACCACACCGGCAACCGCTCCAGACCTCGTGATGCGTCCTGGTCCACTGGCCGTCTGGCTTGCCGTGACCGTCGGTAGCGGCGGCGCCCCGGCGTGCGCCCAGATCTACCGGCTTCCGGCGCCCGATTCCTCGTCCGGCAACTGGTTCGGGACCGCCGTCTCGGTTTCGGAGCATCGGATCGTGGTGGGCGCAACGGGCGTCGACGCCTGCGGACCGAATTCGGGCGCGGCCTACGTATACGAGCCGGCCGGAGACTTCACCTGGAAGCTCGACGCCGTGCTGCATCCGGACGACTGTTTCGAAGAAGGCTTCTTCGGGCGTGCCGTGACCGTGGACGGAGACCGGATCGCCGTCACGGCCTTTCGGCCGTATTTCTCGACGTTCCGTTCCAACGCCGTTCACCTGTACGAACGGAGCCCCGAAGGGGAATGGAGACACGCCGGGCGCATCGATGCGCCCGGTCGGGTCGCGGAAGACGCGTTCGCCGCCTCGATGGGACTTTCCGGCGACCGCCTCCTGGTGACGAGCGCCGGGGATGCCGGGCCGGATGCCCACGAGGGCGCGGCCTACCTGTACGAGCGGGACGGGAACGGCGCCTGGTCACTCGTGGCCCGCCTCGAGGGCACCCAGGGGAGCGGCAACTTCGGTACCTCGTGCGTACTCGATGGAGATCTCGCCGCCGTGTCGTCCTCGACGGCTGCCGGACGGACGCCGGGCACGGTCTTCGTGTTCGGACGCGAGCCGGACGGACGCTGGAACCGGAAGGCGACGTTCGGCGGCATCCGGGACGTCTTCGTGCCGATGTCGATGGACTCCGGGCGACTGCTGGTGGGGCAGCGGGACGCGGGACGCGTGCGGAGCGGTGTAGCCACGCTGTACGAGACGGGAGCGGACGGCCGCTGGCGGGGCACGGTCCGGCTGCGCAACCCCGTCCCCTACCCGTCGGGCGGATTCGGATCGGGCGTGGCCCTCTCCGGACGGCACGCGCTCGTGGCCGGGTTCGACGAACAGCTGCAGTTCGACTTCAATATCGACCGGGTGGTCCACGTCTTCTCGATCGACGATTCGGGTACCTGGACACGGAGCCAGGTCATCGACGTCGGCGAAAGCCACTTCGGATCGGCTCTGGCCGCCGACGGTGCGCTGGCGGTGATCGGTTCGGCGGCCGACGGCAGGCCCGGTGCCGTGTACGTGGTTCGCCTGCAGTAGAGCCGCCCCGCCGGGCGAAAGGGCTAGAATCGGCGGGTGTAGACGTGGCAGTACGGTGAATGCCCCGTCTTCGCGTAGTAGTCCTGGTGGTACTCTTCGGCGGGCCAGAACGGACCGGCCGGGACGACCTCCGTCGCCACGTCCAACCCCTTGTCGACCAGCAACCCGATGAGCCGCTCCGCCACCTCGCGCTGCCCCTCGTCCACCGCGAAAACGACCGATCGGTACTGGGTGCCCACGTCCGGTCCCTGCCGGTCCACCTGGGTGGGATCGTGCGTCTCGAAGAACAGGCGGGCCAGGGTCTCGAAGTCGGTCACGGACGGATCGAACGTCACCTCCACCGCCTCGGCGTGTCCCGTTCTCCCCGAGCACACCTCCCTGTAGGAGGGCCGAGCCACGTGACCCCCGGTGTAGCCGACTCGGGTCCCGAGCACGCCCGTGGCGCGCTTCATCTGGTACTCGGTGCCCCAGAAGCATCCCGACGCGAAGACGGCCCTCGCCGATGTCTGCGTGGCGGTCATGTCCCCTCCGGTTCCGAAGCCGGCGTGAAGTCCAGCGAGAGGGAGTTCACGCAGTGCCGGGTGTCTTTCGGCGTGAATCCCTCGCCTTCGAACACGTGGCCCAGGTGACCGCCGCAGCGCGCGCACACGATCTCGACGCGTCGGCCGTCGGAATCGGGGCGGCGCTCCACCGCACCGTCGATCGCGTCGTCGAAGCTCGGCCATCCGCAGTGCGCGTCGAACTTGTCGGCGGAACGGTACAGCGACGCATCGCAGCGGCGGCACAGGTACGTGCCGGACACGTCGTGCCGATAGAACCGGCCGGAAAAGGGTCGCTCGGTTCCGCGGTGCAGGATCACCCGCTCCTCGGCCGGAGAGAGGTCGTTGAGCTTCATGGGGGTCACGGGCTGGCTCCGGGGTATGATGGCGGCGGGGATGGGTTCCCCGGCGCGGGCGGTGGAAACGGCGGCTCCCTCCCGGTGTAGAAGCGACTCCGACCGACCGATACTACCCCCATCACCCAGCAACCGGTCCCCTGAACATGCGGAACGTCCTTCTCCTGGCCCTGGGTCTCCTCTGCCTGACCTCGGCGTCCTCCTCGGCCCAGGTCCATCTCGAGAGGCGCCCCATGGCCGCCGGGACGGGTGCGCCCGTGGACGGTCCCCGGATCCTCCACGTCACGGACCGTCTCATGGCGCTTCCCGAGTCACGCGCCGCCCTCGAGGCCTTCCGCACGCGCAAGGAGGCCGGGCTGCTGCCGGTCGCCCGGAAATCCGAGGCGACGGTCGGGACGCTCCAGTCGTTCAAGGTTCGCAACATCTCGACGGGCGTGTTCGAGAACATCGACTTCACGCTGGCCCTGACGCGGGACCGGTTCGACATCTGGGTGGAGACCGTGCTGTATCCGGATTCCGTCTCCGATGCCGTGCTGGAGGAGCTGCGAGCTGCGCTCGAAGACGAGACCGGACCGGGATCGGTCAACCCGAACGCGGGCATCATCGTCAACGACGAGACGTATTTCGGCGACCCGCCGGACGTGGACGGGGACGGGAGGACCGACATCATGGTGCTGGACGTCCGGGACGACTGCGCGGACACCGACGTGTGCGTGCTCGGCTTCTTCGACCCGGTCGATCTGAATTCCGCATCGCCCCGAGACGCGGTATACCTGGACTACGATCCCGGGCTCACGTCGTACGGCGTCCAGGGCGTGGTCCAGACGGCCGCGCACGAATACCAGCATCTCATTCACGCCTCGTACGACATCAACGAGGAGACCTTCGTCAACGAGGGGCTCTCCGAATGGGCGGAAGTGCTGAACGGGTACCGGGCCCGAACCATCTCGTACCTGGGCGATCTCGACGAGCAGCGGGTCCGGCTGATGCACTGGGCGCCTTCGGGCGAGATCGGCAGCGTGGAGGACTACCAGCGGGCCGGCCTCTTCACGGGCTACATCGCCGAGCGGATCGGCCCGGGGGAAACCGGATCGATCACGCGCGAGGCGGCGAACGGCACTTCCGGCTACCAGACGGTCCTTTCGCGCTCCGCGCTGGACCTGAGCCAGGTCGTGCGTGATTTCCACGTGGCCAACCACGTGAACAACCGGTCCGTACGGAGCGAGTACGGATACGCGACCCCCCAATACGTCACCCTGTCCGCGGCGGTCCGCACCGCCCACAGCGGTGCGACCTCCACGGCCATTCCGGCGACGACCCACGGCCCCTTGCCGCCCGGTGCCGTCGACTACCATGCCATCGAGTACGCCCGCGACCTGAGCCTCCGGCTGTACGTTCCGGCCGGCGAGGTGAATGCGAGCCTGGTCCCCCTGCGACTCAAGCCCGTGGTGGTCCTGTTCCTGGAAGACGGCACGACGGAGGTGCACGAGATCACGATCCAGGACCAGGCCCGGAGCTTCGCCGGAACGTACCGCAAGGTCGTGGTCGTGGTCCCCCATGCCTCGCTGGCCCTGCCTTCGGTCTCGCTGACGTACGGCATCGAGGCCTCGTGGACGCCGTCGGATGCGATCTTCGTGACCGAGGCGGTCGTGCACGACACCGGCGAGCTCGTGAACGCGGAGATCTACGGCCTGCCGGGTGACGCCCGCGGCGCCAACCGGTTCGACATTCCCCAGGGCAGCACGCTCTCGTCGGTGTCCGTTTCGGTCATGTTCGAACACGACTTCAGCAACAGCCAGGCCACGTCGAACGTCCGGGACTACCGCCTGGCCGTCTGGGCCG
>JAHEEH010000182.1 GCA_024640835.1 Bacteroidota bacterium | reverse complement strand
TACCGAACGAGGAAAGATCGCCCCGCGAGAGGGCGGTCCACGCGGCCGGGATGACCTCCTGCTGTTCGACCCGGAAATGCTCCATCCGCCGCAGCAGTCCCCCGGATTCGGTCTCCTCCGCCAGTTCGGCCGCCAGGCGCTGCGGCGCTTCGGGGCGGCGCTCGAGGAGCTCGGCGAGATGCCGCGACTCTTCCCCCGTCGCCTGGTTCCACGCCGCGACCACGTCGTGGGCCAGGCGGGAAGCGCGGTTGTAGCGGGCCCGCGCCGCTCCGGTCTTCTTGGCCGTCACGCCGCTCGCGCCGACGACGAGCGTATGCCCCGCGGGAACGGGCAAACGCCCCTCCCGGGCGAACGGCGCGTACCGGTACCGCCCCACGCTACCCGCCCGTGAGAGGAGAATGGCCACGTGATCCTCCGAGCCGCCGGCCGTCCCCACGCCGCGGTCGCCCGCCAACTGCCCGTAGGTGCTCCCGTTCTCGACGCACGCCAGGTATCCGGCCAGGGAGTCGGTGTCGGGCACGTCCCCGAGAAGCGGATCGCGAAGGTCGGACGAGGCGTCGAGCGCCAGGAACACGGCCACCATGAACGCGGATGACGAACTCATGCCGGCCGCGCGCGGCAGGTCGCTGGACAGCCAGATATCCACCCCGCGAAGGCGTCCTGGCGCGTTGGCCGCCGCTCGCCGGATCACGGTCGCTGCGTAGGCGGACCAGTGCCCGGGAGCCGCCGAGGCCCCGACACCGGCCTCGAGCGCGGCATAGCGCCCGAGCTCGGGCTCGTGGATCCGGACGACGCCGTCGTCGCGGGGAATCGCCACCACGCGGATGCAGCGGCTGGATGCGCAGGTCAGGCTCGAGCCGCCGGCATAATCGGTATGCTTGCCCAGCACCTCTATCCGGCCGGGCACGAGGAACCGGTGCCCGGAAGCGCCGGCGGCGGCGGCAAGCGCCCCGATCGCGTCCACGTGCCCCGCGGCGACGGCCGGGGGCAGGCCCGCCGAGGTCAGTATGTCGATGGCATGGTCCACGCTGAGGTCCGTCGGAGCGCAGAATACGGCGACCCGTCGCGAGCGGCCACAGCAGCCGGAGCGCCGGTGCGGCGTGATCGCGCGCCGAGCGGCGGGGCACCCCGGGAGGGCGTCGGGCCGAACTCGCCGACCGTTGCGAAAAACCCGCTCTAATGGCTCTGATTCGTCGATTCGGGCGCTGCCTCTTTATGCGATCTTTTCTTGCCGGCTATGGAGGGGGGGACTAACTTGCGCCCCGATTCAGCGCACCGGTCACGCTTTTCGAACCGGAACGGCGACCCGATCGCGCGCGCACCTCCAGCCCATCCAACTCATGATCGGGCCGATCCTCTTCTTCCTTTTCGCCGTCACGGCGATCGCCGGTGCGTTGGGCATGCTCGTGTCCCGGAACCCGGTATCGAGCGCACTCTGGCTCATCCTGAATCTGTTCTGCGTCGCCGGTCTGTACTTGACCCTGAGCGCGCGCTTCATCGCAGTCATCCAGGTGCTGGTGTACGCCGGGGCCATCATGGTGCTGTTCGTGTTCGTGATCATGCTGCTCAACCTTGCGGACCTGCCCAGCCTGAAGACCATCGGCTGGCGGCGCGTCGTCGCATCCGCCCTCGGTCTCGGGGTGTTCGCGCAGCTGGCGTTCGTCACTTCCATGGCGCTGGACGTGGTTCCGCAACCCATCTCGGTCGAATCGGCCGCGCAGAGCGGAACGGCCGGCGTGCTCGCGAAGGTGCTCTTCACGCGGTACGCGTTCCCGCTCGAGGTCATCGGCATCCTCCTCCTGGTCGCGACGATCGGGGCGGTACTTCTCGCGCAGCGCCGCTTCAAGTAGTCGGTCCCAGGAAATCCAGTCCCCTCCCCAATGGAAATCACCATCAACTGGTATCTGACCCTGGGCGCGGTACTGTTCGTGATCGGGGTCCTCGGCGTGCTGCTCAGGCGAAACGCCATCGTCATCCTGATGTCCGTGGAGCTGATGCTCAACGCGGTCAACCTGACGCTCGTGACGTTCAGCCAGGCGATGGGCGACACCGCCGGACAGATCCTCGTCTTCTTCGTGATGTCGGTGGCGGCGGCCGAAGCGGCCGTCGGGCTTGCCATCGTGATTGCCATATTCCGCAGTCGTCTCACGATCGACGTCACGAACATCAATCTCTTCCGGTACTGACGGAAGGCCGCGCGCGGCTTCCCCGAACCTTCCTCCCATGGATATCGACACCCTCGTCCTGCTGGTGCTGCTCCTCCCCCTCGCGGGAGCGGTTCTGAACGGACTCGTTCCGCTGTTCGTGCCGTCACTCCGAAACCGGGAGATCCTGATCGGCACGGTCGGCACCCTCGTCGTGGCCGTTCCGTTCGCGATCGCGGTGGCCCTCTTCCTGGGCTACGAGGGGCACGCGCACGTCGCGGAGATCATGCCGTGGATCGCGGCAGGCGACTTCGACGTCTCCTTCGCCTACCGCATCGATGCGCTCTCGCTCACGATGACCATGATCGTGACGGGCGTGGGCGGGATCATCCATCTCTACTCGATCGGGTACATGCACGGAGACCCGGGCTTCTTCCGGTTCTTCGCGTACCTGAACCTGTTCATCTTCATGATGCTGAACCTGGTCCTGGGCGACAGCCTGCTGGTGCTGTTCCTGGGATGGGAAGGCGTCGGGCTCTGCTCGTACCTCCTGATCGGGTTCTGGTACACGGATCTCAAGAACTCGGCGGCCGGCAACAAGGCCTTCATCATGAACCGCGTGGGGGACTTCGCCTTCCTGCTGGCGATGTTCATCTTCGTGCGTGAGCTCGGCGCGCTCGACTTCGACACGCTGCTGGCCGAGGGTCCCTCGATGAACCCGGTCGCCCTGAACTGGGCGGTGCTGCTGCTCTTCATCGGAGCAACCGGCAAGAGCGCGCAGATCCCGCTCTTCACCTGGCTCCCGGATGCCATGGCCGGCCCGACCCCGGTCTCCGCGCTGATCCACGCGGCGACCATGGTCACGAGCGGCCTCTACATGCTCGCCCGCATGTCGCCCGTGGTGCTGGCGGCGCCGACGATCATGGCGGTGATCACGGTGGTGGGTGCGCTTACCGCCATCGTCGCGGCGACCATCGCGATCACGCAGAACGACATCAAGAAGGTGCTCGCCTACTCGACCGTTTCGCAGCTCGGCTACATGTTCGTGGCCTCCGGCGTGGGGGCGTTCTTCGTGGCCATCTTCCATGTGATGACGCACGCGTTCTTCAAGGGCTGCCTGTTCCTCGGATCGGGCTCGGTGATCCACTCCATGCACCACGTCGAGCACGAGCTGGCACACGACGGGCACGGGCACGAGCTGGATCCACAGGACATGCGGACGATGGGAGGCCTCAAGCGCTTCATGCCGTCGACGCGCATCACGTTCCTGCTCTCCACCATAGCGATTGCAGGCATTCCGCTCTTCTCGGGCTTCTTCTCCAAGGACGAGATCCTGTTCAAGGCCTTCGAGGCCGGCACGGGGGGCATGGGCTCGGCCTGGTTCGCGTGGATCATCGGGCTCATCACGGCTTTCCTCACGGCCATCTACATGGCAAGGGCCTACGTCCTGACCTTCGAGGGCGAACCCCGGTGGCCGCACGCGGACAGGATCCATCCCCACGAGTCCCCGTGGACCATGACCGTACCGCTCTGGGTGCTGGGCATCCTGTCGGTAGTCGGCGGCTACGTCGGCATCCCGGCGGTCATCGGACACGGCGAGTACAACCTGATCCATCATTTCCTGGCGGGCGGCCACGGGCCGGTCGCCGAGGCGGCATTCGAGACCCACATCGGGCTGGGCACCGAGTGGGGGCTCATCGCGCTCGGGTCCATGATCGCGATCCTGGGGATGGCCATCGGCTGGCGCGTTTACGGCCGCCACGCCCTGGCCTTCGACGGGACGCTCGCCACTCGCCTGGGAGCCCTCTACCGCGTGTGGAAGGGCAAGTATTTCGTGGACGAACTCTACGACAAGACCTTTGTCCGCCTCGTGAATGACGGGTCGGAGCGGGTCTTCGGTCCATTCGACAAGTACGTGGTCGACGGTCTCGTCAACGCCGTGGGGTACGTCACCCGGGGAGCCGGGCTCGTACTCCGATACGCGCAGACCGGCGTCGTCCAGACCTACGCGGCCGCCATCGTCGTCGGGGTGCTGCTGGTGATCAGCCTCATGCTGTTCGGCTGACCCGCCCCGCCCCACTGAACCTCCGGATCCGTTCCCGATGAACATCCCGAACCTGACGTCCGTCGTCATCTTCCTGCCGCTGGTCGGCGCGCTTCTCACGCTCGTCTCGCGGAGCGTGAACGGCATCCGCTGGTCGGCGCTCCTCGTCACCACGGTCACGTTCGTTCTGTCGACCGGATTCGATCCGGCGGTTTCCACGGCCCAGGTGCCCCAGATGGCCGACACGTGGGCGGGCTGGTTCCCCGCGTCGTTCGACGTGAAGTACTTCGTGGGCATCGACGGGCTGAACCTGGCGCTCATCCTGCTCACGACGCTGCTCGGGCCGATCGTCGTGCTCTCGTCCTGGACCTACATCGGGAAGAGCCACAAGGCCTATTACACGCTCCTGCTGGTGCTTCAGACGGGCGTAACGGGTGTCTTCGCGGCCTACGACATCTTTCTCTTCTACGTCTTCTTCGAGCTGACGCTGATCCCGATGTACTTCATCATCGGGATCTGGGGCGGCGAGGAGCGGGTGTACGCGGCCGTGAAATTCGTGCTGTACACGCTGGTCGGCTCGCTGCTGATGCTGGTCGCCATCCTGTACCTCGGTTTCGCGGCGGGCGACGCGGTGAACGCCGGCGCGTTCACGACCGACTGGTACAAGCTGGTCGCGTACAACATGCCGCTGTCCATGCAGGGTTGGCTCTTCCTGCTCTTCGCGCTCGCCTTCTCGATCAAGGTGCCGCTCTTCCCGCTGCACACGTGGCTTCCGGATGCGCACGTGCAGGCCCCGACTGGAGGATCCGTAATCCTGGCCGGCGTTCTCCTGAAGATGGGCACCTACGGGCTCGTGAAGTTCTGCCTGCCTTTCTTCCCGGTCGCGGCGCAGGAGTACGCCATGTTCTTCGCGATCCTGGCGGTCATCGGAATCGTGTACGGCGCGCTGGTCTCGCGTGCGCAGACCGACGCGAAGAAGCTCGTCGCCTACAGTTCGGTCTCCCACCTC
>JAHEEH010000181.1 GCA_024640835.1 Bacteroidota bacterium | reverse complement strand
GGGGGGCTCGAGTCGGTCCATGACGTTGCGGCGGACGTAGAGGAAGCCGGTCCCCCTCGGCCCGCGCAGGTACTTCCGGCCGGTTGCGGACAGCATGTCGCAGCCGAGCGCCTCGACGTCGAGCGGCATCTGGCCGGCCGACTGGCACGCGTCCAGCAGGTACGGAACGCCGTGCCTGCGGGCGATGGCGCCGACCTCCCGCGCAGGGTTGACCAGTCCGCCGTTCGTGGGCACATGGGTGACGGCGATGAGGGCGGCGCCTTCGCGGACGATCCACTCCAGCTCCTCGACGTCGATCTGCCCGGCCTCGTCGTCCGGCGCCACCACGATCTCGGCGCCCGTCTTCCGGGCGACCTGGAGCATGGCGATGTAGCTGGAGGCGTAGCTCGCGATATCGGTCACGATGCGGTCCCCCCTTCGGAACGACATCCCGAAAAAGGCCATGTCCCAGCCGCGGGTCGCGTTCTCGACGAGGGCGATCTCATCATTTGACGCACCGAGGAGCTCTGCCACCGCGGCGTACGTGTCCGCGACGGACTTCCTCGCCTCGTCGGCCGCCTCGTACCCACCGATCTCGGCTTCCCTGGACAGGTGGGCTACCTGCGCGTCGAGCACGGGTTGCGGCATCAGTCCCGCACCCGCGTTGTTGAAGTGCAGGACGTGGGCGCAGCCGGGAGTCTCGGCCCTGGCTCGGGCGACGTCGATGGGCATGGGGATTCCGTTCGGTGTCGTTCCCAAGATCCGGGATCGGCCCTCCGTCGGCAAGCGTTCGATCCTTCGGCGCGTCGCTTCACCACAGGCGCCGTATTTTGCGCCCCCCGCCCTCGTAGCTCAGGGGATAGAGCAGCGGTTTCCTAAACCGCGTGTCGCAGGTTCGAGTCCTGCCGAGGGTACTGCCTACCGCACGACCACCAGCTTTCTCGACGCCGACTGGCCAGGCCCGACGAGGCGCACGAAGTACACGCCGCTCGGCCACGACCCCGTGTCGATCCGGACGGTCTCGTCGCCGGCTGCCGGACGGAGCTCGCCTAGATCCGCGACGCGCCGCCCGAGGAGGTCCTCGACGACCATGCGGGTTCCGGGCGACGACGTGCCGCTCACGGAGGCGTAGGCCTCGTCACTCGCAGGGTTCGGATACGGAGAGTCGAGCGTCAGTACCGGACCCGGCACATCGGGGCGCTCCGTCGACGTGACGATGGCCCCGGTGACCGCGTCCACGTAGACGACTACCTGGTCGGGCGAAACCTGCGAATTGAAGATCCAGACCCACACCGCCAGGCCCGGGCTTCCGGGATAGAAGCCCTTCGACAGGATGGCCTGGACGAAGACCTGGTCATGCGAGGCCCGGTAGCCTCCCGAGTTGGCTTCGGCCACCGCAGCGGCGGCATCTGAGTCGATCCAGGTCTCCGGCAGGGCCTCGGTCGACGGCAGGTTGTTCGCTGGAATCTCCTCCTCGCTGACGACCAGGCCGGCGGTGGCGGTCACCTGGAGGGCTGCGCCGGATCCCGGCGAGTAGAACCCGTACGACCAGTAGGGAGAGAGCCCTCCCTCGCTGACGCCATCACCCCCTGCCGCTCCGACGGCCGCGAGCTCGGCATCCGACATCCAGGCCACGGCGGCCTCCAGGGCCGCGGCGAGGCTGTTGCCAGCAACCGTCGGCGTGCCCGGGGCGCCGATCAGATCGCCGGTGACCGCGTCGATCAGGAACGTCCTGGACTCCATGCCGCCATTGTACAGGATGAACCAGGTGGGACCATCCAGGGAAATCGAGATCGATCGGACCGGATCCAGCCAGCCTTCAGCCGGATGTCCCGTCGACTCCGCCCCGGGTATCGAGGGCGCCGTCGGGGACTCCACCGTTCGCCAGGAACCCGTCGACCACGAGATGTCGGCATCTTCCGGAGCCCGCTTGCCGGCGCCGCCGCCGCCGCCGCCGAACAGCGCGGACGTGCCGGCAAGAATGGCCATGATCCTCGTTTCCGGGAACGAGGCGCGGAATTCGGCACCCCCGCTGGATTCGGCTGTGGCCAATGCGGCATTACTGTCGACCCATCCGGCCGGAACCGGTACCGTCAGTTCCAGGCCCTCCATCCCCGGCCCTCCGGGAATGAACCACCCTCCGATCTCGAACACGGAGACGGGCGTGTCGGTCGTCTGACCCCGGTACAGGTACACCCAGGCGAATGACATGCCGACCGGGTCCATTTCGACGCCGATCGCCCCCACCGCCTGCACGGGTTCACCGGGGAGCAGCGTGGAAGCGGCCACTCCCGCCTCCTCGGCGAACTGGCTGGCCGTGTACACCGCCAACGTTTCGACCGCGATATCCGCGCCGGTCACGCTGGCGCCTTCGGCAACCTCCACACCGTCGAGCAGTCGGTCACCGTCCGCGTCGCGCGACCCCAGGGCCTCGCCCGGCGTCGGCTCGGTGTCGCGGTCGTCGTCGGTGAACGCGATCACCGTGTACAGGCCGGCCGGCACATGATCGATGTGGTAGTTGCCGGACGCGTCGGTCACGGCGTATCCGCCGATCTGCGTGTCGTAGTCGGCGAACAGCGAGTCAGGGGCGATCGCCTGGACCAGCGCCCCGGCCACCGGGGTCGAATCCATCGTCACCTGGCCCGAAATCGAGCCCGATGGTATGGACGGCGCGGTCGTGAACGTGTGGTAGTAGACCCGGTCGAGCGATGCGCCTCCCGTCGAGCGGGCGTCGTGCAGGATCAGCCAGTACTGCGTATCCGCTGCGAGCTGGAAGTCGGCGTCCAGGACGGTGCCGTCTCCCGTCAGCCGCAGATCGAGCGGTCCGCCGGCATCCGGGTACATTTCGACCACCAGGTAGAAACCGTCACTCGCGGGAAACTGCACGGTGGCATCCAGGGGCTCACTGAAGGTCCACTGGAGCGTGGTCAGGGTCGGGACGTTCGCTGTGCCGTTCTCCGGGGAGAATCCCGTGACCTGGAACTGCGCGAGCGCCGGGACGGAGAGGGCCGCGCACAGGGCGGCGGTTGCAAGAAGTCGGCGAACGATGTGGTTCGACTCGGGAGCCATGGGCGTGCAGTGTGCACCCGTTCCTGCCGCAAATGCCCGGGCAGGTCCGGGCGGTGTTGGTGATGTGGACGGCGTGAATGTAACCGCGAGGATTTTCCTTACAAACGCGGGTGGTCCGGTAACTGCGAGTGGGGCCTTGTCCAATCACCGGTCGGGGCGTTCCCCACACTGAATTCACGACGCGAGAAGCCCCCGCTGCCGTCGGGCAGCGAGGGCTTCCGCATCTCATGGACCGAATAAGGTTACTTGAGCAGGAACATGGTACGGGAAAGCGTCCGTGCTCCCGCCTCCATGCGGTAGATGTAAGTGCCGCTCGGGAGCAGCGAGGCATCGAACGTGACGGCGTGATCGCCGGCGTCCATCTCGCCGTCCACCAGCACCCGCACCTCACGTCCGAGCAGGTCGAAGACGACCAGTCTGACCTTCCCGGATTCCGGGAGGCCGAACGTGATGGTCGTCTCGGGATTGAACGGGTTCGGGTAGTTCGCGCGGAGCTCGTACGTCTCGGGGACATTCTCCGGCCCGTCCGCGGCCAGGTCAGCCTTCTTCGCCTTGCCTCCGGTGTGGATCACGATGTTGCCCTGCTCGATTCCCTGGACGGGATCGGCATACTCGTCGTCACTTACCTGGTTGTCGTAGATGACGGCCTTGGTGTCCTTGTGGAAGATCTGGATCCGGAAGGCATCCGTCTCCCGGGACGGCGTCAGGCTCGCGTCGATGGCCGACAGCATGAATCCGTAGTCCCCGGCCCCGTTGACGGTCCCGGAGCCCTTGTACATAGCCTTCGCGCCGGCCACGACGAGCCAGTCGTACAGGGAACTGTGGAAGTTCAGGCCGCCGTTCTTGAACTGGAATTCGGTATTCCCTTCGGGAACGGACCTGCCCTTCTTATACTTGGACACAAAGCCGAAGCTGGCCCTGCCTTCCGCATCGATGCAGATTCCGGTATCCACGCAGGCTCCGAGCGGCGAGAGGATCCACCCACCACCCGTCACGAAGCCGGCGTCCGGATCGTAGATCACGACGATGGCATGCGCCGGATCCGAGGCTTCGTACCCGTCGTGCACCACGACGGACACGTCGAATATACCCGCCTCGCTCCCGGCCGTGTAGTCCGGCGTCGGCCCTGTCGCCGACGCCGTCGTAGCGCCGTCGTAGGTCCACGCGTATGTCAGCGGGTCTCCGTCCGCATCCGTGCTCGCGATGCCGTCCAGCTGAATCGTCTGCCCGACGGCCGCGAGGTACGGGCCGTTGGCGTCGGCCACGGGCGGATGATTGGCGACGATGGTCAGGTCGTGCAGGATGGGTGTCTCACCTGTGGATGCCCTCAGGAAACTGACATCAACCATCAGGCAATGGCCAGGATCAACGCCCGGTGCGGTTCCGTTCACGACGGCAACAGGCGTCCCGAAACCAGACAAGCAGAGCGGATCCAGGCTCGATGCAGCCTGTACGCCGATCTGCGCGTCGTTGTACATGTACGCAGTCCAGGATACCTGGGTGAAGGGACGGACCGAGCCCGCATCGTACACCACGCTCCACGTACCGGCGGTTGGTGCGGTCGGCACGATGCTCCCCGTCATGTCGCTGTAGTTGTACGGAGCGGATCCCGGGCGCAGGGGCACCGTGAGGTCCACGAGGTTCGTGGCCGGATCGATCCTGCTGAGATTGTCCGAGACCTCGTTCGTGGCCCATACTTTTCCCGCAGCGTCCACCGCCACACCCGTCGGATTGCTGCCGACGGTCACGGTCGCCAAATGTCCTCCGTCGTTGTTCAGCCTCGATACGTCGCTTCCCTCGCTATTGGCCACCCAGACGTTGTCATCCGGGGTCACGGCCACACCGCGATCGTGCGAGGCGCCATGAGTGGCAAATGTGCCGAGGCTGACCCCCGCAGGACTGAACTTGGTGATCGAGTTCAGGGTGAACTTGCTGTTCCAGATGTTTCCGCCGCTGTCTATGCCGAGACCGTAGGCGTCCAAGCTGTATATGCACTCGTACGTGTCGTCGTCCAGAAGAATCGTGTTCTTCGTGTCCCTGCGCAGCACGTAGTTGTTGCGGCTGGCAGACCAGAGGACACCGTTTCCGTCGACCAGGCCTCCGTAGCCCCCACATCCGACGTCGAACGATCCCAGTATCGCGCCCGTCGTACCGTCAAGG
>JAHEEH010000180.1 GCA_024640835.1 Bacteroidota bacterium | reverse complement strand
ATCCGGTACCAGGCGCCGGAGGCTGCCCATGTCCGGATCGCGGTCTTCGACCTGGCCGGCCGCGAGATCACGCGCCTCGTCGACAGCCGGGTCGCGGCCGGATACCACGAAGTGACGTGGGATGGCGGGCAATTCGCCAGCGGGGTCTACATCTACCGCATGACCGGCGGCGCGCATGTCATGACCCGTCGGATGGTCCTGATCAAGTAGACCCTCAGGATGTTGAGCGAACGGCATCGGCCCCGGGCTTGGATCACCCGGGGCCGCGCGCCGTGCCGGTCATCAATTTCCTACTCCAGGTCCTCCCTCACCACGCCCTCGAAGCCGAGCATGTAATCCGGACCCAGCAGGCGCGACGGCGTCTGGAATCCAGGCTCGAACCCACCGTTCAGAACTCGGACGGCAATGTCCACCGAGGTCACCGCCGTGAGTGCATACGCCTCGGGGCCCGTCACGCGCGAGCGCACCACGCCGCCTTCCTCGTCGCTCAGCTCGCCCCAGACGTGGCTCCGCGCCTTGGCCCGGGTCTCGGCGGACGGTCCGGGCGGGAGGAGCGTTTCGACCGCCCAGTGCATCGCGGCCTGCACGGGCATGGTCCGAAGGAGCGGCGCGACCCAGTGCACCCTCGTGGCGACTTCCCGCATGGCCGCCGGATAGGCGGCGTACGTCGTGATGTCCCGCACTCCCGTACTGTAGTACGCCGTCGACAGGTCGCCCCACGGGATCGAGATCACGCGGCGCGGTCCCGACCCGAAATCGACCTCACGTCGCTTTGCGCCGACGGGTCTCGACTCGAGCCTGCCGTCAATGCGCTCGATGCCTCCGAGACCCACGTGGCGGAGCATGGTCTTGATGGTCCCGTGCGACAGGCCGCCGCCGTCGGTCCCGATCGCCAGGTCCAGGCGCACTCCCGACGGTAGCCTCCGCACCAGGTGCGCCGCCAGGCAGTCGCTCGGCACCACGTCGAAGCCCGTGCCGGGCATCATCATGATCCCGGCTTCCCTGGCCTTCCGGTCTATGGCGGCCAGCTTCTCGAACACCGGGATTTCACCCGTGATGTCCAGGTAGTGCGTTCCCGTCGCGAGGCACGCCCGGCCCATCGGCTTCGACGTAATGGTGAACGGGCCGGCGGCGTGTATCACGACCGAGACGCCGTCCAGCGCGGACAGCAGGCCCGGCTCGTCCTGGAGGCTGCAGGGCCTTGCTTCGAGCCCGGTGTTTGCGGCCAACTCGGCCAGGCGGCCGGCGTCCCGGCCCGAGATGATCGGCCGGATTCCGCGCCGGAGCGCCTCGTCCACGATGAGGCGTCCCGTATATCCGTAGGCGCCGTAGACCAGAATCGACATGGGACAGTGGTCGTGTTTCGCACCCGGACCTCGGTGCCATCGGAATGCGGCTGCGATCCGGGCGTCCCGCCGAGTGATTTATCCTGTCGCAGGATACGGCCGATATGTTACGCAACGGGGGAGGACTGCGCCCTGGCGTGGTCCGACTCCTTGAAACATGACCATACGACCCGCTCGAGCCCTGGTAGCCCGGCACACGACGAATCAACCCGGAGGCTGACATGAGAACCCCTGTCCTCCTGATGGGCCTGGCCCTGCTCATGGCCGGCTGCGACTGGAGCACGACCGACGAGCCGGGCAATCCCCTGAACCAGACCACCTGGACGGCGACCTTCACCGTGCACAACAGCCTGTTCGAGGCCGATGAAGCCTGGAGCACGACCGTCGACCTGCAGGAGTTCGACGAGAGCCTGTACGGCGCGGCCGAATGGGAATTCCTGTGGGTCGATCCCGACCCGTGGCTCGACGAGGAGCCGGCGTACGGCTACACGGAGTATGTCGAAGGGGAGCGGTATGCGGGCGACTCGCTCCGTTTCGCGCTGTACACGGCACCCGCTTCCGAGGACTACGACTGCGACCTGCGGGACCACGGCCTGGCCTGCACGTCGGTTCGTCCGGCCGCCCTGTACTTCTTCGGTGCGGTGACGTCCGATTCCACGATGACCGGCTACGGCGTCGCCTTCAACGGCACCTCGTTCACCCGCGTGGACGGCCTGGTCTTCGACCGGGCGGACTGAGCCTCACGAACCCGTAGGACGCGGAAGATTCTCGCGCTCGGGCGTGAGCGGCTCGGTTCTCGCGGCCGCCGTCACGTCGCGCAGGAATGTCCGGTAGCGAACGTCGTTCGGAAACATTCCGACCAGGCGCTCGGCGTACGGCACCGCCTCGCGCGCCCGGCCGGTGTTCAGCAGCAGGGACGCAAGGTTGCCCAGGGCCTCGTCGAAGTCGGGATCGAGCCGGATCGCCTCGCGCAGATCCTCCTCCCCCGCCTCCAGCCTGCCCAGGACCAGCTGCGCAAACCCGCGGTTGTTCCGGCTTCGGGCCACCGTGGAATTGCGCCGCAGAACCCCGTCCAGGACCGCAACCGCTTCGGCGGGCTGCCCTGCGGTCATGTAGGCGAAGCCCAGCCGGTCCATGAACCGCAGATGGTCGGGGGCCAACTGGCGCACGCGCTCGAACCAGCGGATCGCGGACGGGAAGTCCTCGGCCTTCATGTAGGCCTCCCCGATCCGGTAGGCCGTCCACGAGTCGAATTCCTCCGACGGGCGCTTTCCGGCAACCAGCTGGCGCAGCGGCTCCCACTCCTCCTGCAGGTACAGCACGCGGATCATGACGCGGTTGCGGAGCGAATCCCCCACCGGAGCGCGGGCGACGATCGCCGCGGCCGAATCCAGCAGGAAGCGCCGGTGGGCGAACTCTTCGTAGTACGCCAGGTAGCCGCGGGCCAGGGTCGGCAGATCGACCGAATCGCGGAGCAGGCTGGCCATGCGGACGAGATTCGTCTGCTGCGCGTAGTCCGGGGTCGGCGTCCGGTCCTCCTCCGGAACACGGATGTAGTGGTCCGTGATGTGCACGTTGGGGATGTCGATCGTGAACGCCTGCGGCAGGTGGCAGCCGGAGCAGTCGTCCTCGGTGGCGAGCCGCGCTTCCGGCGCTTCCGTGCAGTCGGGCAGGTCGGGCCGCGCGTGGCAGGCGCGGCAGGGGGCGTTGTACTCGAACGTGGGCTTGAGCTCGACCGCCAGGTGCGGGTTGTGGCACGTCAGGCAGGTCATCTCCGGCAGATCGCGCGACTCGTCCCACGACGCCTGGAAGCATTTGCTCATCTGGAGCCGGTCCGGATGAGACGCCATGATGAAGCTTCGCGCGGAATCGGGAAAACGGGGCCAGAAGGTGTCCATGACGTCGGTCAGCCGCATGCCCGGCCGAAAGTCGAACGGCGACTTCCCGTCCCTGAGCACCATCGCCCCCTGCATGTGGCACTTGCGGCAGACGTCGTACTGGCGCTCGGGTGACAGCTTCGTCGGCCGCACGATGGTCCGATCGATCTCCTTCTCGATATCCACCACGCGCCCGGCCCGCATGGCCTCCTCGTGCACCGATCCCGGCCCGTGGCAGTTCTCGCACTCGATGCCGTGCGGGATGTAGTCGAACCGGTTCTCCGATCCCGGGATGTAGACCGACGGACCGTCGTGGCACGACATGCACAGGTCGGGAATCGGCCGGTCGAAGCGCGGCGAATCGCCCCCGTCGAAGCCCGGCGGAAGCCCCCAACGTCCCACCTGCTCGTACCAGGTGATCGGCACCTGGTACAGGTATCCATTCACCTCCCGCATGTGGGAGTTCGTGTGCTGCCCCGAGCCCACGATCCAGTCGATCTGCTCCTCCCGGACGTGCACGGTGTCCGTGCCGGAGAGCCGGTACTCCTGCACGAAGAGCAGATGCCCGCGCCGGATGGGCTGGTACCACAGGTCGCGCTCCGGATCATGGACCGGACCGACCCCGTCCCACTCGGCGCTCGAAAGGGTGTCGCGCGCGGGCCGGAAGGAGCGGCCCATCTGGGAGGTGGTGAACGTCCCGTAGTTCTCCAGGTGGCACTCGCCGCACACGGCCTTCCCCACGTAATGCGCGTCCGGACCCCAGTTCAGGTACGCGTCCGGGTCCAGTACCCGGTCGTCTGACCTCCCGCACCCGGCGGTGGCGAGAATGGCCAGCATGGCAAGACGGCATGTGATCCTCATGGGCCGAGGATACGATCCGTGCCGATTACCGAAAAACGGGGTGCAGTCGTTCGAGGCGCCTTGAACCTGTGGAGAGCGCCGTCACGCAGCACTGAAATCTCCAGCCTGGGATCACGCGTCGAGCAGAGCCAGCGCTGGATGCGTTCTGTTGTACGTCCGGATCCGATCGAGAAGAGCCGCGGATGACTGATTGCCGGCATCGACATTGTCCAGGAGTCGTGATCGTTCCCTGATCCATACCAGGCGGGCGCCCGATACGTCTCTCCGAAGAGCCGTCGCCCACGTATCGATCCACCCGTCCTCGTCCGCCCTGGCAAGCGCATCATCCGCCGAGATTACGACCGGCCAGAGAAGACCTTCGCGCTCCGCCTCCCGCCTGACCGATTCCGCGAGTGTCGAGTTGCGCTTCCGAAGGAGCCGGTATGCGAAATGATCCAATCCTGCCTCCGTTCCGCCCATCAGGAGCATGCGGGCCAGGTAGTCGGTGCGTAGGTCGATATTGGGATACGGAAATCGGTCGAACCGTGGATCCATGCCCCCGCCAACGGTAAACAGCGCAAGGCGGTCGTTCCCTTCGGCGGCACGTACCAGGAGGTTGAGGGCCACCGAGTTCCAGTACTCGGACGCGGCCTCGCTCCTCTGGAATACCCTCCGGATTCGAACTGCTGCCGGGGCCTCTCGACTCCCGGTCCAACTGAAGTACCGGGCATTTCCATAGTAATCGGCGAGGCTGATCGCCGCCGTCCAATCTCCAGCGACCGCCCGGGATTCAAGTGCCCGGACCAGGCTCGGAGGCCTGAACAAGAGAATGAGTACGGTCGCAACACAGAGAAGAATGCCTATCAGGGTGCGCTTCATGTCATACCTCGAGCTTGGGATACTCCTGAACTGATTGGACCTGACTTTTCAAGGTCTGTTGGAATGTCGTGATTTTGGACGATGGCTTCCAGTGGACCGGGACGAAGCCTGCAGAGAGTGGTCAGACCACCGACAGATTTGACCGTGGCTCCCGTCACGACCGGTACGCCATCACCGGGCTCGGTCGCCTTTCGTGGCGAGAACGCCAAACAAGAAACCCGCCCCCCCTTGCGGGACAGCGGGTCGGGGCCGAAGCCGTGTGCCCTGGA
>JAHEEH010000179.1 GCA_024640835.1 Bacteroidota bacterium | reverse complement strand
CGCATGCTCGGACGGTGGCTGCATCTATTAGCCGTCCTGAGCGGAGATTTCGGTTCCATGAGAGCGAATGAACCATCTTCCCGGCAAGCCGCAATTCCTTGGCGGGGCCCGTTTCCGGCGTACTTGCGGATACCGCCCTGGCGAACGTGGGGTAATAGCGGCGAGTCAGGCTCAAGGACAAGCTGACGGTGCCCGTCACGGCCGGGCTGATGCCGAACGTGACGCCCCGCATGGCCGTCGGTGGTATTGCAGGCCTGGACCCCGATACGGAGTACTCCGACTGGATTCCGGTGATTGGTCCGCGAGTCCGGTACTGGCTCCGGGACACGAGCATTGACGCGCAGGCAACGCTGACCCTGGGCGACGGACGTGTGAGGAACTCCACGTTCCAGGTCATCTGGATGTACCGGGACCTCTTCGGCTTCGACGCAGGCATCCTGTTTGACCGGGTCGAGGACGCCCACGATCGCTCGACCATGAGGCCATTTCTCGGCGCCAGACTGGGCTCCCACGCCGGTGTCGCCGGATGGGCGCCAACGGCCGCCTTCTACCTGCTGGGTAGTGCCATCATGTCGGGACGGGACTGAGACCGGCTCGAGGCCAGCAGGGCAGGATCCTGGCCCGCCAGCGACCGCTTGGGGCACCGCCTATCCGGAAGCAGGCGTCTCTCGCGCCTCGACCGATCGGAGCGCCGGGGCTATCTTCCCGCACTTCGGACCCCTTCCAGATACAGGCTCCGCCATGACCTTCAGATCCGTCCGCTCCTCCCTCCTGCTCGCCGGCCTCCTCACGCTGGCCTCCATGACCGCCTCCGCACAGTCCCGCATCAAGTCGATGCCGGGCTACGAGCAATTCGAGCGTGTGAGCGCGGCACGGCAGGACGCTTTCCGGTCGGGCGCTCTGAACGTCCGGTGGGCCGACGACAGCCGCTCGTTCGAGTATGCACGCGATGGGCAACTGTGGCGATACGACCTCTCCACCAGGATGGCCTCGGAGATCGAGGGCGAGGTGCCCGAGTTCGGGCGCCGGAGAGGCGGCCCGGAGCGTGGCAGGCAGTACGAGTCGGCCGTTTCACCGGACAGTACCCTCAAGGCGTTCTACCGCGATCGAAACCTGTGGCTTTCGAACTTGGACGGGTCGAACGAGCGGGCCCTGACCTCCGACGGCAATGGGGCGGCCCGGATCAGGAACGGCTCGGCGAGCTGGGTCTACGGCGAGGAGCTTCGACAGGTGACGGCCATGTGGTGGTCGCCCGGCGGCGAGAAGCTGGCCTACTATCGCTTCGACGAGAGCGGTGTGCCGGACTTCTACCTCCAGATGGACCAGACCAAGCTGCAGAGCACGCTCGACATCGAAGCCTACCCCAAGGCGGGCGTGACCAATCCGGTGGTGGACCTGTTCGCGTATGACCTCGCCAGCGGCGAGACCACGCGGATCGACATCCGGGACGGGCAGCCTCTGACCGACGACGTCGTGGGTCACTACGTCTATAACGTCTCGTGGACACCGGATGGAAGCGAGATCCTGGTCAACCGGACGAATCGCTGGCAGAACATCCTGGAAATCGCCGCCTGCAGTCCGCAGACGGGCTCGTGCCGCGTGGTGGTCCGCGACGAATGGCCCGACAGCTGGGTGGACAATACGCCGACCATGGAATTCCTCGAGGACGGCCACAGGTTCGTCTTCGCGTCCGAGCGCACGGGCTGGAGCAATTACTACCTGTACGACCTCGACGGCACGCTGGTGACTCCGTTGACGGATCACGAGTTCGAGGTGGCCGGTATCGAGCTGGTGGACGAATCGGAAGGCGTGCTGTGGTACACCGCGCGCTCCGGCGACAACCCGATGAAGCTGCAGCTGCACCGCGTGGGGCTCGACGGGGAGCACGATACCCGCATCACGGATCCATCGCTCAACCACACGATCAGCATGTCACCCGACGGACGCCATTTCGTGGACGTGGCCCAGGCGCACGACTATCCGCCGGTCACCACGCTCTGGGACGTCCGTGGCCCGGCCGTCGCCGAGCTGGCGATCAGCGACATCACGGGAATGCGCGAGCTGGGCCTCGAGCCGGTGGAGCTCTTTTCCTTCACGGCGGCCGACGGAGAGACTGAACTGTACGGCATGCTGTCGAAGCCGTCCGACTTCGATCCCTCGAAGACGTACCCCCTGCTCATCAGCGTGTATGCGGGCCCGGCGACCAACGGGGCCCGGGAGATGTTCGGCCTTCCCAGCCCGCTCGCCGAGTACGGCTTCCTGATCGCCTCGCTGGACTCCCGCAGTGCGGCCGGCCGCGGCAAGCGGTTCCTGGACGCCATCTACCAGAAACTGGGCACCGTCGAGATCGATGACCAGGCCGCGGGTGTAAAGGCGCTCGCCCGGCGTCCGTACGTGGACAGCTCGCGCGTCGGCATCTTCGGGACATCGTACGGCGGGTACGCTTCGGCGATGGCCATCCTGCGTCATCCGGACGTGTTCCAGGCCGCGTCGGCCGCTTCGGCCGTCACGGACTGGCGTCACTACGACACGATCTACACGGAGCGCTACATGAGGACGCCGCAGGTCAACGCGGCCGGCTATGACGAGGGCTCCGCGATGACCTACGCGGACAGTCTCCGGGGAAGCCTCATGATCTACTACGGGACCGCCGACAACAACGTGCACCCGAACAACTCGATGCAGCTGATCCAGGCCCTGCAGGCGGCCGGCAAGAGCTTCGACGTGCAGGTGGGGCCGGATCGCGGGCACTCCGGGATCAATCCGTACCGGATGATGGAGTTCTTCATCGACAACCTGATCCTGCGACCGGCCGGGGCGAACTGATCGAAGCGGCTACGCCGGGCTGGCGGGGACGCCCTTCACCCTGAGGGCGACGAAGGTGACGTCGTCGTCCGGGGCGCGACCGGCGCCCCACTCGTCGCACCTCGCCATGAGATGCGCGATGATTCCTTCCGGGGTACTGGAGGCCACGGCAGCGAATTCCGGCGCCACCCGGTCGTATCCGAGCATCTCGCCGCCCCTGCTGAAACGCTCCAGAAAGCCGTCGGTCATGAACAGAACGGCATCTCCCGGGAGGAGCTCGACCACCTGCTTCCGGTACGGGACCTGGCCCGGGCCACCCAGCGGCATGCCCTTCAACGGCACCTCCTCGACCTCGCCGGTCGCGGCCCGGTGCACGAGGGCCGGAGGCAGTCCCGCGCCAACGAGCTCGAGCGTGTGACCCCTGAGCCGCGCCAGCGCCAGCGCCATGTAGAGCTTCGGCAGTCCCATGCGCCGGATGGCGTCGCTCGATCGGTGTACCACCTGCTCCAGGTCGGAGTCGCTCGAAAACGCGCTCCACAGGCTCTTCGTGGCGGTGACCAGGACCCCCGCCTTCGTTCCGTGGCCCGTCGCATCACCGACGACGATGGTCAGCGTGCCGTCCGCCTCGAGATCGAAATCGTAGTAGTCGCCGCCCACCTCGGTTGCCGTCTGCATGGACGCGGCGAGTTCCACGAGCGGATGCTCGGGCACCTTCTCCGGAAGCATCGAGAGCTGAAGCCGACGCGCGGCCTCCAGCTCGACCAGGCCCCGGTGGGCTTCGGCGAAGCGCACCCCGACGTAGGCGGAGAACGCGCACGAGAAGAACACCATGCTGATCAGCGCCGGACTGAACGGGGTGTCGGTCCACGGCGCCGACAGGAGGCCCGTCTTCTCGAAGAGGTCCCAGAACTCGATGACGATGCCCGGCACCACGCCGACGGCAACGATCCACGCCCATCGTCTCCGTCGCCACAGGGCCAGGATCACGACCCGGAGCATCTCCAGGCTCACGACGACGACGAAGGCCAGGAAGTAGACGACGTGGTCGAGCCGAAGCATGATCGCCAGGGCTGCGGCGATCCCGGCGAGGGCCACGAGATAGAACTGCCGCGGCCGCGCGGGATGGAAGAAGGCATACACCACCATCAGCTCGGCCAGGAGCGCGAGCACCGCGAAGGTGAACGATAGATCGGCCAGCGGCATCACGAGCCCGGGCGCGTGCAGGAACGGAATCTGGCCCCCGATCAGCACGTACGGAACGGTGAGTCCCTGGGACACGGCCAGGTACAGGAAGAGTCGCTCGGACCGGTACAGACCGTACAGCAGGCCAAATAGCAGGGCGAAAGCCAGGAAGAAGGCGGAGAACGCGCCCTGGTTGAAGCGGGCGAAGGCGCGGTGCCGCATCATGGTCGTCCGGTCGCCCCAGTAGAGGCCCGGCCCGGCAAAGGTCCAGTCGGACCGGAAACCGCCCGAGACGAAGTTGGAGTACCGCAGCGCCAGCAGGTACTCTCGCCCGGGCTCGACGGGGAGCGTCACCGGATCCCGGTCCAGGTAGGGAGTCTCCGTATCCGGTGCCGAGCCGACCGAACCGCTCCGATAGACCATGCGCCCGTCCAGCCAGGCTTCGAGGGCGCCCGCGTGGGTGAACGCAAAACCGATGTCCCGATCCCGCAGGGATTCGTCGACGATCAGCCTGATCCGAAACCAGCCGACACCCGGCCAGCCCTGCCGGGGGAGAATGTCCGAGCGGAGACCCGGCGATGCGATCTCCCAGTCCCCGTCGTAGAACGCGGGATCGGCCCAGGCCAGGTCGTCGCCCGCGTGATACCGGGCCAGGAAGAAGAGGAGGCGCCCACCAACGTGCTTGGCCTCTTCCCCGCGATCGATCCCGATGTCCCGGGCAGTGAGGGTCACCACGCCCTGCAGGGGGCCGTCAACCTGTGCCACCGCCCGCGCAGGGAGTGCCAGCCCGGCCATGGCGACGGCAAGCAGCAGGCGAACGGACAGCGAATCCATCGGCGGTGAAATCACGGGGGACGTCCTGAGCCCAACTAATGCGGGACCGGGATCGGACAGGCAAGGGATGCCCCCCTTCTGTTGCGGGGCCATGCCCGGCATCGAGCCGGGCGCCCCGGATCGGGTGGTCGATCGTCTTCACGGCAGGCCCATCGAAGCTCGGAGCGCCCGGGTCGAATGCGAGGCGGCGCCGAGGGGAGGACCTGGTTCCTCGCGCGAGTGCGAGAGGTTCTCCATCCGGACGGGCACGCACGCGTTTCCCCAGCCTTCGTTGGCCTATAATCTGCCTAATCCATCGGCGATCCGGACTCATGACCGACGGCTTTGAAGCGAGACGTCTCCGCCACGACGCGGCGGCACCCTACTGGGCCGCCGGCCTGGTCGCCCTTGG
>JAHEEH010000178.1 GCA_024640835.1 Bacteroidota bacterium | reverse complement strand
GTACGGAACCAGGCGGGGTCCACGTCGACCCCGGGCACATCCCGAAAATCAAGGCGCAACACGGCGCTCGTCACGTCCGGACGGGGGCGGAACACGTTGCGGGACACCTCGAACAGAAGCTCCGGCCGGGCGAGCCGCTGGAGCACCACGCTCAGGATTCCGTATTCCTTGGTGCGCGGCACCGCCACGATGCGGCGGGCCACCTCCAGTTGCACCATGACGACCGCCTCCGCGACGGCGTCGCCTGCATCCAGGAGCGAGAAGACGATGGGCGTCGTGATGTAGTACGGCAGGTTGCCCACGACGTGGACCGGGGCGCCGTACTCGCCGGCGAAGGACGACCAGTCCACCCGCAGGACGTCCATCTCCCGAACGTCCACTCCGGGCAGGGACTCGCGAAGAACGGCCACGGCGCGCGGATCGATCTCTACGGCGCGGAACCGCTCGAAACGGGCCGCCAGAAGGCCGGTCAGGGCCCCGGTGCCGGGGCCGATCTCCACGACCGGCTCGTCGGGCGCGGCTGCGAGCGATGCGACGATCTTCCGGGCCGTGTTGGGGTCCGAGAGGAAATTCTGACCCAGCCGTTTTCGGGGTTGAATCACGCGGGTTGCCTGGTAGGGCCCGCCGCCTCCGGAACGGATCGGCGAACGCGCGGGGGGCGACGGCGGACGCGCTTCCGTTGCAGGCACGTGCCGACACCGTCTGGACGGGGATAGTACGCACGATCGCCGGTTATCGTGGTCCGTTCGCGGACGGCCTCGAGCAGGCAAGGATCGAAGGCGACCATGGACGTCCCTGCGGGGTCCTCTTCGCGCCGATGTACGAGGGTTTCGCCGGGCACCCTCACGAGCCGAAAGGCGTTTTCAGGTATTCGCGTGCCCGCTCATGCGAATCGCCGCGCTCCTCCATGCCCAGCACCTCCCGGTACATCCTGACGGCCCTGTCGCGCCTTCCCGCGCGGTCGTGCACCATCGCCGCCCGCAGCCGGCCCCACACCCTGAACCACGATTCAGGGTCCTGTCCGGCGGTCGACCGGTGCAATCGGTCGAAGGCCTCGAGCGCCCCCACCTCGTCTCCGAGCGACCCCCGGGCGCGCCCCATGTAGTAGAGCGCCTGGTGCTCGATGCCCTCCGTGTACCCCGGTTCCCTGGCATCCACGGAGGCGAGCACGCTGTCCAGGATCTGGGCAGCGACCTCCCACCGCCCCCAGCGGGCGTGCACGCGCGCCTCCAGCACGTGGAAGAATCCGTTCGTCGGATGTCGATTCCTCAGCACTTCGACCCACCGTCGCGCCTCGAAGTAGTCGGGGCGATACTGGAAGTGGATCTGGAACAGGAAATAGGCGGCTTCGGTGCCCACGAACGTGGCATGCTCGGCAGCCAGCTCCAACCCCTGGATGCCGGCCTGCTCGTTCCCGTCGGGAAAGAACAGCATGACCGGTCGCACCATGGGATATTCCTCGGGCACGACCGCCGCGAAATAGTCGTATACGGCGCGGCCGAACCGGAAGTCGGGATTCAGGGTGTCCCTTGCGGAAATCTCGAACACCGGGCCCAGCGCCTCCTTTCCGTCCCGCGCCGCCCTGAACCACGACAGGCGGTTCGAAAGGAGACGACCCCGGAACCCCAGCGCCGCAACCCGGAAGAACGCCCGATCGAATGCGTACGGACCCCTTCGATCCAGCCGGTCCGCGCGACGGATGGTCTCGGACATGGCATCGATGAACTCCGCGTCATGCCGGTCATCCCCCTCGGCGAGATCCGGCAGGATGCGCCACCAGACGATCAGTCCCTTCATGAACGGGCCGATCGGATGGCCGGGATGCCGGGCGGCGATCCGGTCGAACTGCCGCTCCGCGTCGTTGAATCGTCCGTCGTACAGCGCCCGCAGCCCGTCCGCCCCCAGGCCGGCGGTTTCCGGGTCATCCAGGACGGAGCCGTAAGGTCCGTGCCAACCGTACGATCCGGACGGTTGGGAGAGGACCGCCGGAGCGGACACCATCCAGAGCAGCAGCAGGACAAGCGACTTGCGCATCATGGAACCGTAACGGGATCGACCGTGCAGTCGACCATGCCAACGGTGTGCCGGTTCCCGTTCCTGCGTTTCCAGGCGTTCCGGGTGTCCACCCGGGCGGACAGTGCCGCCGGAATCAGCGGACGCGGCGGGTACCGGCGTACAGGAGACCCAGGAACACGATCTTCGCCGCATCCGCAGGCACGAATCGAAGCCAGCCACGATCGACGGACTCCAGCCACGTGGCGTGCCCCGCCGCGACGTGAAGCCATCCCACGCCCACCGCGAACAGGACCAGGGAGGCGACGGCCATCGCGACGAGCGTGCCCGTCAGTCCCCGCCAGCGCCGGGAGAGTGCGCCTGCCGCGGCGGCGGACAGCGGCGCCGCAACCAGGTACCCGGCGGAGAGGGATCCCGCGAAGTACGCGATGCCCACGCCGTCCCCCGCGTACACGGGGACGAAGAAGCCCAGCACCAGGTACAGTACCTGGGCGAGGAGACCGTTTCGCCACCCCAGGTACAGCCCGCTTCCGTAGATGGCGAGGGTCTGGAGCGTGAACGGAACCTCCCAGAGGTATATCCGGAACTGGGCGCCTATCGCCGTGAGAAGGGCGAATCCGATGATACCCGCCGCCTGGGCCGGTATCGAGGCGCTCGAGGAGCGAAGGGCGTCGACGGCTGCCGGGCGGTCGGCTGCGAGACCGATGGAGTGCATGCAGTAGAGGGTCGGTGCAAAGCGTCGCGCAAGATAGCCGCCGCACCCCCTGCGGCGCCACCCGTCGACCGTCACGCGCCCGGATCGTACGCCAGCCGCGGCGAGAGCCAGCGTTCCATCTCCTCGAGGGTAACCCCCTTGCGTTCCGCGTAGTCGGCGACCTGGTCACGGCCGATCATGCCGACGTTGAAGTACTCGGCGTCGGGGTGGGCGAAGATCAGGCCGCAGACCGATGCGGCAGGCCACATGGCCAGGGATTCCGTCAGTCCGATTCCCGCCCGCTCCTCCACCCCCAGAAGATCCCAAATCACCCATTTTTCCGTGTGATCGGGCTGCGCCGGGTAGCCGGGAGCCGGGCGGATCCCGCGATATCGCTCGGCCACCAGGTCCTCGTTCGTCAGCGTCTCGTCCGGCGCGAACCCCCACAGCTCACGACGCACCTCCCGGTGCACGTACTCGGCAAACGCCTCGGCCAGGCGGTCGGCGAGCGCCTTCGCCATGATGACCCCGTAGTCGTCATGGTCGGCACTGAACGCGGCCACCATCTCCTGCACGCCGTGGCCCGCCGTGACGGCAAAGGCGCCGATCCAGTCCTTCACGCCCGATCCCTCGGGAGCGATGAAGTCGGCAAGCGCCCGGTTGGCCCGGCCGGCCGACTTGCGGCTCTGCTGACGAAGGGTTCGCAGCACGGCGACCGGACGGTCCCGCTCGTCCCCGTCGAACACCAGGATGTCGTCCCCGGTCGATGCGGCTCCGAAGAGACCTACCACCCCGCGCGGCCGGATCAGGTCCTCGGCCTCGATCCGGTCCAGCAGGGCTTCCGCGTCCGCCAGAAGCGTCCTCGCCTCCTCCCCCCGATCCGGATCGTCGAGGATTGCCGGGAAGTGACCCCGCAGCTCCCAGGCCTGGAAGAAGGGAGTCCAGTCGATGTACGGGCGGAGCGTCGCGACCGTCACGTCATCCAGTGCGTGGAGGCCGGGACTCGCCGGCTGCGTCACGGGAATCGCGGCCCAGTCGCTCTCCAGCGCGTTCCCACGGGCGTCCTCGAGGTCCAGCAGCCCGGTCACGGCGCCCCCCTTGCCGTGCTTCCTCACCAGCTCGCCGTATTCCTGCGCCACCTCGGCCACGTACGCCTCCCGCGTCTGCGGATCCAGAAGCCTGGACACGGCCCCCACGCTCCGGGACGCGTCGAGCACGTGCAGGACGGGTCCGGAGTACGCCGGGGCGATGCGAACGGCGGTGTGGATCTTGGACGTCGTGGCCCCGCCGATGAGGAGCGGGATCGTGAAGCCTTCTCGCTCGAATTCCCGGGCCACGTGCACCATTTCGTCGAGCGACGGAGTGATGAGGCCCGAGAGGCCGACCGCAGCCACCTCCTGGCGTCGGGCTTCCTCCACGATGCGCGCGGCCGGCACCATCACGCCCAGGTCGATGATCTCGTAGTCGTTGCATCCCAGGACCACGCCGACGATGTTCTTGCCGATGTCGTGGACGTCGCCGCGGACAGTCGCCAGCAGGATGCGGGGTCGCGAAGCCACCTCGCCGCCGTCCTTCTTCTCGGCTTCGATGAACGGCACGAGGTGGGCGACGGATTTCTTCATCACCCGGGCGCTCTTCACGACCTGGGGAAGAAACATCTGCCCGTCGGCGAACAGGTCTCCCACGTGGCTCATGGCGTCCATGAGCGGACCCTCGATCACGTGGATGGGCGATGACGCCTTCAGGCGGGCCTCTTCCGTGTCGGCCTCCACGTGCTCGACGACGCCCTGCAGAATCGCATGCCTCAACCGGTCGTTCACCGGGAGGGTTCTCCATTCCGCCACCTCGGCGGCTCCCGCCCGCATCGACGACCTCGAAAAGCGCTCGGCGAGCGTGACCAGGCGCTCGGTGGCGTCCGGCCTCCTGTCCAGGAGCACGTCCTCCACCGCCTCCAGGAGCTCCGGATCAATCGATTCATAGACGCCGATCTGTCCGGCGTTCACGATCCCCATGTCCATGCCGGCGCGGACGGCGTGGTACAGGAACGCCGAGTGCATGGCCTCGCGCACCCGTTCGTTGCCGCGGAACGAGAACGAAACGTTCGAGACTCCACCCGACACCCGCGCATGGGGCAGGTTCCTCCGGATCCAGCGGACGGTCTCGACATAGTCGGCCGCGTACCGGTTGTGGGCCTCGATGCCCGTGGCCACCGCGAAGACGTTCGGGTCGAAGATGACGTCCTCCGGGGGCATCCCGACGTCGTCTACCAGGATGGTGTAGGCCCGGCGGCAGACCTCCTTTCTCCGCTCGAGCGTGTCGGCCTGCCCATTCTCGTCGAAGGCCATGACGATGACGGCCGCTCCGTAGGCCTTCGCCCTGGACGCCTGCTCGCGGAAGACGTCCTCGCCCTCCTTGAGGCTGATCGAGTTGACGACCGACTTGCCCTGCACGCACTTCAGGCCGGCCTCGATGACCTCCCACTTCGAGGAGTCGATCATCACGGGCACCTTGGCGATGTCCG
>JAHEEH010000177.1 GCA_024640835.1 Bacteroidota bacterium | reverse complement strand
TGAAGGCCACCGAATCGACCATCGCGCCGAACGAATCCCGCAGATAGACCGTCTCTCCGGCCGCGGAGAGTCCGAAGGTCCACTCCCCGAGGCACGGCACGGGGCCGTATGCCGCTCCAAATCCGACGTGATTCTGGCAGAGCACGACGAAGCCACCGGGAGCGATGGATGCGCCGGGAGGCAGGGTGAAGACATTCGCCGGATCCCCGTCGCTCAGCGTCCACCCGGAAAGGTCGATCTCGTCGAGCGACGTGTTCACGAGCTCGACCCAGTCCTCTGACGGCACGTCGTCGGCGGCATGGTACTGGATCTCGTTGATGACCACCGGAGAATCGACCAGCGAGTCCTGCACGAAATGCGCCAGAAGCGATGCACCGCCCGACGGGTCGACCTCGATGTCCCGGCTCGACGACACGACCGTCCCCGTCCAGCCGGAAAACCGGTACCCTTCATCCGGAATGGCGAAAACGGGCACCGGAATGCCCACGAAGTAGAGACCGGCCCAGGGACCGGCCCCCACGAGTTCACGGTTGACCCGGATGGTCCCTCCCCCCGGCTCCGCGACCGCAACCGCCACATGACTGCGCGCTCCGACACCGAATGCGGCCTGAACGTGCTGCAGCATGTACGAGGGCCTCTGCTGGGCGAAGGTCCGCATCTTGCCGAGTTCGCCGCTCCAACCGGACATGATGCCCCAGCGTGCCCCGTGCAGGGGAATCTCCGACTCGATCGCGCCGGACACGGAGTCGAGCACCGATTCCATGCGGTCGACGGCGAAATGGACGTTCAGGAAGTCGGCGAACCGGTTGACGAAGATCGTCCTGAAGCCGCCGTTGCGGTGGAGCCGGCGCAGGAACAGCGTGGACCACGGGGGATTGGGCCAGTTGCAGTTGCAGTTCGCTGTCATCGCGAAGTCCAGCGTGTTCCGCGTGTAGGCGTTCGCCGCGTAGATGCCGAACCCGAAATCGGTGTCGAACAGGATCCACCGGAGACGGCCGTCCGCTCGCCGGGGTCTCCAGGCCTTGGCGTTGTTGCCCGGCCAGTCCTGGTTGTCGAAAAAGATCTGCGCGATCTGGTAGTCGATCCAGTTGTCCAGATCCATCATGCTGCGGACGTAGTCGAGGTCCCCGGGGAGGGTCATGTCGGACGTCGACAGGTAATTCTCGAGCGCCTGGTAGTGCGAAATGTCCCCGTGGAGGGCGTGGGGGCCACCGGAATAGTCGATCAGGTCGATGGAGTCCGCATCCACGTCTCCGATGTTGGCCACGTAATGCTCGTTGATCTTCTCCCGCACGTTCAGGATGCCCCAGTACTCCCCGTTCAGGAACTGGACCGTCGGACGATAGGCCATCCGGTCGACCTCGGTTCCCGCGACGAGGGCCTGCATGAAGCCGTCCCTGAGAGCGGAGAAATTCCAGTCGTTGCCCGAGTTGCGGAAGACGAGATTCTGGTACGAATCGAACGACCGATCCTCGAAGAACGGGTAGTCGAGCGCCCTCGCGCCGTACTCGGGACGCGCGTACAGGGCGACCGATTTCTGCGGACGCGCCCTGGACCAGGCGCCGTAGATCTGCATGCCCGCGTCCACGCCGTACCCGAGCGCTCCGCCGGGCTCGAACCACTCCATGTGGACCGGAATCTCCCACTCCTGCCAGTAATTGGCCCCGAAGTGGGGATCCGCCGGCTCGGCGTTCGGACCGTCGACGTAGATCCCCGTATTCCAGTCCCACAGATTGGCCGGGGTGGTACTGATCGACACGACCGGAAGGGTCCTGACCGGTTCGAACAGATACGTCCGGGTGACGACCGGACCCGGAAGCATGCCGGGAGCCACGACTCGTGCCCGCACGACAGTCGTCCCGGAGATCGGTACGGTGACGTCGGTCAACGTCGCCGTGGTGGCGGGCACGGATCCGTCCGTCGTGTAGGCGATGCGGCCGGCGGGATCCGGACTCGTGATGGACACGCTGAACGGGGACTGGTAGAACCCGGCGTCGTGACTCATCGCGGCGGCAGAAGCCTGTCCCGCGTAGACGAAGGCCGAGTTCGCCCATCCCGGTGTGGGGGTCTCGAAGAAGCCGACGCCCCCGGTCGCGGCATCGTTCCCGAACGAGATGTCGGACGGTCCCGGCACGACCTCCACGCAGTCGGACTCGAGGGCCGATGGCGCCGTGAGGCACACGGCCTCACCCTCCGAAAGACTGAAGTCCGTGTGGGAGGCCAGCATGCCGAAGAGCCCTTCCAGCTCCGGGTCCACACCATCGACGGAGGGCACGGGAGACGCCGTCGCCAGCGTCAGGAACGGAATCAGGGATAGATCGCTGGAACCGCTGCCCACGTTGTGCACTTCGACCGCGAGCACGTTGGTGCCCGGCACGAGGAGGGTTCCGGGGTTCGTGACGATCCATCCGTCCGGACGGCCGCCCGTGTACATCGTGGCCTCGCGGTCGCGATCCGCCGTCTGGCCGGACGAGGTGGGCTGGCCAGGCATGCCGATGTTCGCCCGCGCGATCTCGGTACCGTTGACGTAGGCCACGAACGCATCGTCGTAGTCCACGTGGAGCCGGGCTCCGACCACCTGCGCCACGTCGTCCACCTCGAACGTGGTCCGCACGTAGACCGTGATGGTCCCGGCGGGTACTTCCGTCGCATCGTCCCCGTCGCCGTACCCGAATCCGCTCGGCCCGGTGGGCCAGGAGCCGTCGTTGTACGTGCGGTCCTTCCAGGTCGAGCCGGGCGATCCGACGAGGTAGCGCCACTGTGTGCCGCGGCGGACCACGGTTTGCCATGCGCTGGGAACCGCCGTGCGGTCCTTGCCGGAGGCATAGACCATCATGTACGCGCCGGCTCCGATCGTCTGAGCGGGAAAAACCCACCCGAACGGATTCAGGGGATTGTCCGTGAGGCCGTAGCCTTCGAGGGGCACCGCCTCGGACCCGGCATTGAACAGCTCGATCCAGTCCGGGGTATCCCCGTCCTCATCGTACAGGGTCGTGACGTTGGACGCCATGACCTCGCTGACGACGACCTGGCGGGCAAACACCCCCTCTGCCGAAAGCACCAGGATCGCCACGGCCGCGAGCATCCCGGCTTTACAGCTCTTCATCATCATAATACATGTTAACCCGCGAGACCCGTTCCGTATCCCGAAGCTCCCGCACCAGTTGGGTGGCGTCGGCACCACGCTTGAGTCGAACGTGAAAGGTGAGCGAGAGGGTATCGCCCTCCTGGGGCTGTCGAACACTCAGAATCGACGTGAACCGGCACATCCGATCCAGCACGGCCTGGTACGGTGGCGGGTCGGTGGATCCGTTCATCTCGTACTCGAACTCGAGCAGCATGGCGGTCTGGCTGATGCGCCCGAATCCGAATCCGGTCGTGGCCATCACCGTGAGTCCGATCACGACCGTGCCTATCCAGGCCCCCGCGTGCATCCCGACCCCCGCGGCCAGACCGACGGCCAGCGAGAAGAAGATGAAGACGATGTCGTGGATGTCCTTCACCGCCGTCCTGAAGCGGATGATGGACATGGCCCCGACCAGGCCGAAAGCCCGCGCCAGGTTGTTGCCGATCACGAGGATCACGAGGGCCGTGATCATCGGAAGAACGACCATCGACCGGACGAACGACGGGGCGTAGCTCGTCCCCCGATACGTCCGCCGGTAGATCCATGCCACGATGATGCCGCACAGGAGCGCCACGATGAGGCTCGACAGCACCTCGCCCGCGTCGATCGGCCGGAGCAGTCCTATGTCACGAAGTTCCTGCAGCACTCGAATACCCGGTCAGGTCACTGGTCTGGTGGAGCAAGCTGCGCCTGTACGCAAGGCTCCCGCGGAAGGGAGATCGCCAGGCGCGGTGGCTGCGGGCCGCAGCCGCGTCGACAACGAGCACGTACTTGGAAAGTGCCTGCTTGGCAGCGCCAAGCTCCTCGAGGAGCGGCTTTATCCAGGACGGAAAATGATAGTCGAACTTCACTTCGAGAATGAACGACTGGGTGTACACGGTTACCGGACACGGTCCTCCCAGGTCCATGAGCTGGTCCGTGAAGCGGCCACGGAGGCGCATGTCCATCGTGACCCGCAGGGTCGGATCGTGCACCCCCACGAACGCTTCGCGATCGTACGTGACCAGCGCGGTCGGCCTGAGGTGGAACCGCTTGGTGAAGTACCCGAACCGCCTGGCGGCGGCGTAATCATGGGGCGCAAATGGCAACACGCCGTTCATCTCGGACAGCCAGTCCCGCACGTCGACCAGGGGGGCCAGGGCCCGGGACTTCCAGGATCCGGCACCGCGCTTGCGCTTGAGCTCCAGGCCCACGACGGACTCCGCGTCGACGTCGTTATAGCCCCGGATCCGGACCTTGATGCGCTCCCGGTTACCCTCCAGCTTGTTGCTGTAGATGGTCCCGTGGGCCGTGTCCAGGTATATGCTCCGCACCGTGTAGGCACGATCCGGCCGCCGATAGGAGTACTTGTCGTAGGCCGCGTAGCGCAACACGAATCGACGCACCGTCTCCGCTGCGTCCATGGGCAGAAGAAATTTATACTCGCTCCGCACGGCCGAACCAGTTGTTCCAGCGGAAGAGGGCTTCCATCTCCCTGACGAACCAGGTCCGCAGCCTTACGGGATCGCTCTCCACGCGAACCGAGACCGTCAAGCGGTCCAGGAACTCCGCGGGATGCCCCAGACCTTCGGCGACGGCAATGATCACGCTCCTCCCTCCCACCTGTTGAACCGTGGGAGTGACCAGCAAAATCCGCGCCGTGCTGCCGTCCGTGTCCACCACCACTTCCCGGCCCGGCGTGAACGTCGCACGCAGCTCCAGCGGAACGGGAATGAGAAGGGCCCAGTGGGTCGTGTCGATCACGCTGACCAGGACGGAATCTCCCGAGGGTACCGTGACCAGCCCGGTGAGTGGCGTGCGGATGACCAGCGCCCCCCTCTGGAGGGTGAGCGCGTCCAGCTGTCGCCGTGCGGCCTCGAGACGGCGGGCGGCCGTTTCACGATCGGACGCCCTTCCTCCGGATTCCAGAACGGCGATCTGGGCCTCGGTGACCTCTGCTTCGCCCTCCAGGGCCACCAATTCGGCCAGGGCGTCGTCCAGTTCCGTCTCTGCCGACGCGCCCGAATCACTGAGCTGACGCAGGCGATCCACCATGCGCCGATGCACCCCGATCAGCGCGTTGAGACCGTCAAGCCGGACCCTCGCCTCGGCCACGAGGGACTCCTTGTCCCCTTCCG
>JAHEEH010000176.1 GCA_024640835.1 Bacteroidota bacterium | reverse complement strand
CGGGCCGTACGTATCCGCGGGTGCCGTGTTACGATTCCGACTGCAACGACAGGGGACCGGCGGGAGACCCGGACTACTCCAGCCACCTCTCACGGAATCCGTCGATCCCGATCTCGCCGAGCCCCAGGATGTACATCAGTTCGCCCGTGTCGGAGAAGTCCAGTCGCTCCGTTGGCGGGTAATACTCGAAGGCTGCCTGCCATATCCGGCCGAAACGCTCGTTGGTCGTTGCGGCACTTACGAAGGTGGAATCCCCGCCGAGGATGTTCAGGTATTCGTTCGCATCCCCGATCCGGATGTAGTCGGTGTGCTCCTTGGTGAAGGCGAGGTCGGCGTCGGTCGTCATGTCCTCGTTCCAGTCGGAGTGTTGCACGACGTGGATTCGTGCTCCGGTGTCCACGCCGGGCATCGCCCGCTGGATGCGTCGAACGACCTCGGCTGTCAGATCCGACTGCCCGCCCTCCTTGACCCAGATGTCGTGGCCCGCCTCCAGCGTTGCAGTCCACCGGTCGGTCATTGCGTCGAGGGTGGTCGCCGGATCGGGATGGGCAGCAAGCCAGCCGCCGATGTCCGAGAAGACCGCATCCATGACGCGGTCCGACGCCGGGTTGAATTCGGAGGCGTTCTCTCCGTACGCGCCGGACACGGCCAGCACGTGTGCGGCCATCCAGTCCGCCCCGAGCTCCGACTCCAGGATCACGCGGTCGGCGACGGCACTCTGGCCGTCGTCACGGTCCGGCGCGTGATCGTAGTGCAGCGCGAGCAGATCGACGGCGGGGTCGAACGCGGCCGGCTCGGGGACCGGTCCGGGCGACGGATTGCAGGCGAGAGAGGCCAGGGCGAACAGGACGGGGATTCTCATGGCGCGCGCATTCGATGGTCAATACCGGATCATAGGGCTCAGAACAGTGACCGTCCGCACCCCCGAAGGATCCGCCCGTCCACGTCCACGGTCACGGTGGACTCGAACGTCTCGTCACTCATGGTGTCCGCGCACGGCCGGCCCTCGATGGTCACGATCACGTCAGTGGAATCGGTGATCGCGTGATATAGGGTCCGGCGGCGCTCCTGGTCGGTCTCGTACCCGGGATCGGGCACGACGAGCTCCCGCTGGCCGTAGTCCAGAAGCAGCCGAATCCGCTCACCGTTCGTGATCTCGAGCAGCCATCCGGGCTCATTTCCGACGGCGCGGAAGGCGACGCCGCGGAGCTTGGCGTCCTCCCAGACGGACGCCTGCCAGTCCATCGCGCAAGGGGAGTAGTCCTCGTCGTCCACCTCGAGCATGGCCTCGCGCTCGTGCGTCCAGACCGTCACGCCGTCGCCCTCGTACCGGGCGCCACTGGCAGCCGGGACATGCGCCAGGCGCTCGTACGGCCGGTCGAAGCGCAGCGGCAGCCAGAGCCCCATCGAGTCCGGCTCGAGCCAGACGCTGAAGCGGAAGCCAGCCCCCGGACAGTCGTATACGTACCCGCGCCCCGGGGGTCGTTCCTGCTCCGCGGGATGCACTTCAGCGGACAGACCGTCCATGTCCTTCCGGGGGGCCGACTCGCGACATCCAGCCGCTGCGGTCAGCAGGAGGACCGTCCAGACCGCCACGGCAGTCGACCGCCTGACAAGACATTTAACAAACTTGTTATATAACAACCACATGATATATCGAGATTCGAAAAGAGTCGGGCCCGGTGTTTTCGAGCACCTTGCACGATTATGGAGTAGGTTTGGCTCCCCGAATCGCCATCCGGACGTCCGATGTCTGAGCAGCCCGAACGGTTTGAACTCCCGATCACGGTCCTACCGGAAGACATCGACCAGTTGGGTCACGTCAACAACGTGGTCTACCTGAAGTGGGTGCAGGAAGCGGCCATCGCCCACTGGACGTCCGCCGCCGATCCGGAAGACCGGGCCGCGCTCCTGTGGGTCGTGACGCGTCACGAGATCGACTACAGGCGCCCCGCCTTCGAGGGGGACGAGATCATGGCCCGCACCTGGATCGGCACGGCGAGCCGCCTGGCATTTGACCGCCACACCGAGCTGGTCCGCGTGAATGACGGCAAGGTGCTGGCTACGGCCCGTACGGTGTGGTGCCCGATCGACCCGGGTACCGGCCGGCCGACGGATGTCAGCGAGCGGGTTCGACGCCGGTTTTCGGTCGATACGGACTGAGGCTACCGGACAAAGCGACTGATCCGTCCAGGCCCGGCGGCCCATCCGACATCGGCGCCAATGAACGAGAGCGTCCAGTAGCTCTCCGAGTCGATCCGGCTCCAGGTCACGCCTTCGTCGACCGACCATGCCGAACCGGTCGGCGCCACGGCAACCCACGTCGGGGTGGGTGCACCGGGCACGGCCGCGCCCCCGAACACGGCGCCTCCGAGCGGTACGGGGCCCGAGGCGGCCCATGTCGCACCGCCGTCGGCTGTCACCGCGAAGTTGGCGTAGACCGAGTCGGTCTGTGTGAAATCGCCACCGAACACCGCGCCGTGCGCCGCGTCCCGGAACGCCACCGAGCTGATGCCCTCCGTTCCCGCCATGCTGGCGATGGGAGTAATGGCTTCTTCCCAGGTCTCGCCGTAGTCCGTGGTTCGGATCACGCGGGTGTCGACACCCGAGGCCCCGGTCGCAAACCAGCCGAGACCGTTCGGTCCCGTGGCCACGCACGTCCCGCTGGCGGCGAAGGCGCCCTCCCCGGGGCGCGCATCGGGTACCCTCGCCGGATCGATCCGCTGCCACGAGCCGCCGGCATCGCTCGTGCGGATCAGGACGAACTCTCCGTCATGGCTGTCGCTGAACGCAAATCCCCTTTCCCGATCCCAGAATGAGACGCAATCGAAGAATGCGTCCGGATCCTGGTTCTGGAACGAGAGATGCCACGACGTGCCGCCGTCGCCCGTGCTGTAGATGCGCGAAGCGCTCCCGTTGCCGATGGAGAGCACGAAGGCCTCGTCCGCCGAGAATGCGTGGACATCGCGGAACTGCAGGCTGTCGGCGCCCGGCACCGTGCGGACCGACCAGGTGTTTCCCCCGTCGGTGGTCAGTGCGACCTTTCCGCCACGGCCGGCGGCCCAGACCACCTGATCGCTGACCGCTTGGAGTCCGATCCAGTGGGTGGTCGAATCGGCGAACTGCACCTCCCACCGCGGTGGTAACTGCGCCCTGTCGTCGTATCGAAGCCCGCATCCGGCCAGCAGCCCGACCATCAGAAGTGCCGCACAGCGGCTACCAGGAATCGCCATGGGTCAGGAAGTTCGTGAGATGCGAGTTTACGACATCCGGGTTTTCCAGGACGCACAGGTGCCCGGCCCTGGGAATGCGCTCCAGCCGGGAGTCGGGAAGGCCGGCGTGCAGCCGCTCGGAGCAGCGCACGGGAAGAGCGCGATCCGCTTCTCCAACGAGCACGAGGGACGGTACGTCGATGTCCTCGAGGGCCGCGTGGAGCGAGTCTCGGCGGACGATGGCGTCTGCCACGTGTTGGATCGTGGAATGTGGCACGAAGCGGACGTCGTGACGGAAGTGGCGTACATCCGGCAGACGGCGCAAATGGGAGCGCAGGCTGAACATGAGCGGCGTAACGAACGGCAGAAGCGGTGTGAGCCCTACGTGCTGGGCGCACCACCCGAGGGAAGTGTACCCGAGGTGTCGGTACAGCGGTGCCGGACCGCCGTCGGTATCGAGCAGGGCCAGCCTCGCCACCCGGTCCGGATGGGCCAGCGCGGCGCGCAGGGCGACCATGCCACCGAGCGAGAGTCCGCACCAGGCGGCCTTCCGGACGTCGAGGTGATCCAGGACGGCGACGACGTCGTCGACGGCGTCGTACAGCGTGAAGTGCTCTTCCACCGATCCGGATTCCCCGTGACCCCGCAAATCGACGTTGATCACGCGGAATCGCTCCGAGAGCACGGGTACCTGGTGCTTCCACATCCACCGGTCGAACAGGAAGCTGTGCAGGAGCACGACCGGTGGACCGTCGCCCTGGACCTCGAAGAAGACTTCCTGATCCTGGTTGTATGCTGTCGGCATGAGCTTTCTGGCACGGTCGCCGAGTGCAATCGGACGGCATCGAGGGAGAATCCGGTGGACCATGCCCTCGCTGACGTCCGGCAGCAGCCCGGTGCTCGCGCGTTCGTACGGGGAACGTCCTGAACAAATACCGGGCCAACCATGGGTCGTCGGGCCCGGTGGCCGATTCCCGAATCGGCGCCAGCGATTGGCTAGCGGGCTACAGCGAGGGCATAATCGGGCAGTGCCGCTTGCCACCCCGCCGCCCGTCGGGCTTCCATCTCCATGCGGGCGTCCGCGTAGTCCGGCCGATCGACGACGTTCACGTTCTCGCCGGGATCGGACTCGTGATCGTAGAGCTCCCAGGCAACGAACTCCTCCGTTTCCCAGTTCATCCAGGCCGTGTACCGGTAGCGATCCGTGCGGACGGAGTAGCCCATGTACACGACGCCGTCGGGCGCGGTCCAGATGCCGCTTCGCAGGAACTGGCTGAACGCGGCGCTCTTGCCGGACAGGTCGGGGTGCTCGATGAGCGGGACGGCGGTTGTGCCCTCGAGCCCGTCCGGTACCGGAAGACCCGCAAGGTCCGCGAGCGTCGGATAGATGTCGACGAACTCGACCAGATGGTCCAGGTGCAGGCCACGGGCGCGCCCGGGTGCCCGGACGATGAGCGGTGCCCGCGTGTCGATTTCGAAATTCGTCATCTTGGCCCAGCTGTTGTGCTCCCCGAGCTTCCACCCGTGGTCGCCCCACAGCACCACGATCGTGTTGTCGGCTATGCCGAGCTCATCGAGGCGATCGAGCAGTCGTCCGATCTGGGCGTCGACGTAACTGACCGATGCGTAGTACCCGTGCTTGAGCCTGCGGGACTCTTCCTCCTTCAGGGAGCCGTCCCGAGGATGCGTGATGTGGCTGAAATCCGTGTAGCCCCGAAGCTCCCGCATGGTGTTGATGGCCATGATGGGGGCGCCGTCCGGCAGCTCCGGATCGGCTGCGAGCGGGATGTCGTTCGGGTCGTACAGGTCCCAGTAGCGCTTGGGCGCATTGAAGGGCAGATGGGGTCGGTAGTACCCGATCGCGAAGAAGAACGGTGTGTCCGCCGTGGCCAGTTGGCCCAGCTGCTGCAGAGCGAGGTCGGTCTGGGCGCCGTCGTAGTAGGCGTCGTCCGGAACGTCGGGTGCCTCGGACGCCTGCGCCTTCAGGTAGTAGTGGCCGAAGACGTCCCTGTTTCGATATGGCCGGTCCGACGAC
>JAHEEH010000175.1 GCA_024640835.1 Bacteroidota bacterium | reverse complement strand
GCGTTTCTCGAGAAGGGCGCTGCCGGGCAGGGGCTGCCGTCGCCCGCCGTCACATCGGTCGCCGAGGATCGTGACGCCCTGATGTGGATCGGAACGGAGAGTGGAATCGCGTACGTGCTGAACACGGGCGTAGTGGCCAGGGACCCCGGCGCCCGGGCCATCTGGCCGCCGTGGGCCGACCGCTCCCAGGGGACGTTCGTCCTGTTCGGACTGCACGTGAACGATCTGGCGGTCGATCCCGCGAACCGGCTGTGGGTGGCATCGAACGACGGGGCGTGGCTCATCCGGCAGGTAGAGGCCGGCTACGAGCTCGTCGAGCATTTCACGTCGGAGAATTCGCCGCTCTTCTCGGACCAGGTGGTCTCGGTCGCCATCGAGGAGCGCACGGGCGAGGTGTACTTCGCCACGGACAGGGGAACGGTATCGTACGCGGGGGATGCCATCTCGCCCGCCGCCGAACCCGGCGATCTGCTGGTCTACCCGAATCCGTTCCGGCCGTCGGACGGGAGTGGCATGGTGACGTTTGAAGGCCTGGTAGAGGAGACCGACGTGCGGGTGGTCACGCCGGGAGGACTGGTCGTCGCGTCCATGCGGGCCCGTGGCGGCCGCGTTCGCTGGGATGGTCGGGGCCCGGACGGTCTGCTCGTCCCGACGGGGATGTACCTGGTCGTCGCGGTGGGAGTGGACGGCGAGGACACGGCCTATGGACGCCTGGCGGTCATTCGTTGATCCTCCGTTCTTCACGCTCGCCGGGGGAATCGTCGCTTGTCCACCCCGCAGAAGGTTCGTATTTTTCTTTTCTGCGAAAAAACGGTGACCGTAGCTCAGTCGGTTAGAGCGCCAGGTTGTGGCCCTGGAGGTCGTGGGTTCAATTCCCATCGGTCACCCACCAGTCGGTCCGTCCGTCGGCGTCCCCGAATTCACAGCCGCCGCGTTCGTCTAGGGGTCTAGGACGCCGCCCTTTCACGGCGGTAACACGGGTTCAAATCCCGTACGCGGTACCAGGAAGCCCCGCAGGTCCACGACCTGGCGGGGCTTTGTGCGTTGTTCAGAGGCGGGATCCGGGTTCGCGGATTCTGCCGAGCGGGGGAGTAGCCCGAGCGGCCGGTGAGGCGGACGAAGCCCTCTGTCGCCCGACGGGACCGGTCGTTTACCAGTTGATCGATTCGCGCTTTCTCGCGACCCGCATACCCCGGACGGAACGAAGCAACACCATCCCGGCCAGGGGTACGGCGACGGCGGGAATGGACTGCATGAAGACGGCGACCGCCATGCCCAGCGCGCCGGCGGCGGACAGGGCGTAGTACACGGTCACGGCGTTGCGCGGGGTCCGGCCGGGAATCAGGGCCACGATCAGGTGCGTCGGCGCAGCCCACAACAGGTTCCAGTTCGGGGCGGTGACTGCGTGTTCGGAGACGAACACGAGGAAGCCCAGCACGACTCCCGCGATTCCCGCTGCGCCGAAGACCACCCTGTCGACGAATTCCACCGGCCGCGAAGAGCGGTGGCGCTTTCTCTCCCTCCACGTGACGAGTGCCACCAGGAGGAAGGCGATCCAGCCCACGATGGCGGCCCACGGCCGCGGGGTCGATTCCGAGGGAAGACGGGAGGGGAAGAAGAGCGTGTCGGGCGGAGACGCCAGCGGGCGGGTGCTTGCCCCGCTTCCGATCATGGCTCCTGCAAACAGCTCAGAAAGCAGGTCCGGCAGAAACGCCGCCTCCCTCGCCGAAGCCGTGCGGTCGGTGGAGGCTCCCAGCGCGAGGTCGATGCCGGATCCCAACCACGGGCGGTCCGCCGCGTACGGCTGCAGGAGTTCCCTCAGGGTCCCGCCTCGAGCCGGGTCGTTGGTCCATAGGACCGGAGAGCCGAGACGCTGTTCGAACAGGTCCCGGATTCGAGTGGCGCAGTTGTCGAAGAAGAAGTCGTAGCGGTACGATCGGTTCTCCGGCCGCATGTTGAAAAGCAGGAAGGCGTACAGGCTGTCCCGCTCGGCATGGCTGAGGTCGAGCGCCTGCTCGATCATCACGCGATTCTCGAGGTCGGCGCCCCTCAGGGCCTCCCGCACGGTCGAGACGGACAGCCGATACTCGAGTCGGCCGTACGCGAACCGCGGCACGAACCAGGGCTGGCCGAAGTCGAACGTCCCGTAGTTGAACGCGATATCCACGCCCGCCCTCGAATCGGTCACGCGGATGGCGCTGTGACCGTACATCGAGTACACGGCGTCTCCCGGACTGATCGTGACGAGCGACATCCTCGCGTCCGTCGACAGGGTGTCCGGGATCTGTCCGGACGAGGAGCCCGCGACCGCGAGGAGTGCCATGAAAATCGTGAGTCCCCTGATCATCCCTTTCGCCGTGTCGGATTTGGCGTGTTCGTGGTCTCTATTTTCGGCTGAAAGCGGGGGCAGACTCAAGTCCTGCGTGGATCGAGATCCAAGGTAAGAAACGGGCGTCATGGGACGGCGGCAAAGAGCGAAGCGCGTGCTGGAGATCCTGGACGGGGTGATCGATTCCCCGACCACGGAGCTCGAGCATTCGAATCCGTACGAGCTCCTCGTGTCGGTCATCCTGTCGGCGCAGTGCACCGATGAGCGGGTGAACCAGGTCGCTCCGGGGCTGTTTGCGGAGTATCCGGAGGTCGGGCGGCTGGCGGAGGCGGAGCCCGAGGACGTGGTGGGACACATCGCTTCGGTCACGTTTCCCAACAGCAAGTCACGCCACCTCGTGGGGATGGCACGGCGCGTCGTGGAGCAGTTCGGGGGCCGCGTGCCGGAGGCGGTCGGCGACCTGCAGAGCCTGCCTGGCGTCGGACGCAAGACGGCGCTCGTCGTGGCGTCCGTCGCGCACGGCACGGACGCGATTCCCGTGGATACCCACGTCTTCCGTGTGGCGCACCGCCTTGGTGTCGTCAGGCCGGACGCTGCCACGCCCGATGCCGTGGAACGCGGTCTGCGACGCGTGATCGATCGCTCCGACTGGTCACGGGCGCACCATCTGCTCATCCTGCACGGCCGATACACGTGCAGGGCGCGAAAGCCCGACTGCGGCGCATGTGCTCTCGCGGACGAATGCCCGTTCAGGCAGGCTCTGGATGCGTTGCCCGATCCGGTAAGGGGGCTCGATCCTCGGCTGGGCCGGTACTGGTGCGCGACGAGGCGTCATTATTTCGACTCATTCGTAATCAGGGTCGATCGGCGGGGAACCGGGCAGGCTGCGTGCCCGCGATGCGGCTCCATGAATGTATTCGACAGCCGGACCGGAACGACCCTCCGGAGCGTTCGCGATCCACGGGCGAGCGACCCTAGCCGAACCACCTGACCCGATCGACCTGTATGCGTTCCGAACAACGACACCTTCTTCTGATCCTGGACGGCTACGGCATCGCCACGGATCCGTCGGTGAGTGCCATCGATGCGGCGAAGAAGCCGTATCTGGATCACCTCTTCGCCACCTACCCGCACGGGACCCTCGAGGCCTCGGGCCTGGCCGTAGGACTTCCGGAGGGCCAGATGGGCAATTCGGAGGTGGGTCACATGAACCTGGGAGCCGGGCGCGTGGTCTACCAGGACATCACCCGGATCGATCGTGCCCTTGAGGACGGGTCGCTCTTCTCGAACGACGTCCTGCGTCAGGCCATCGCACACGCCCGGTCCACGGGCGGTCGACTGCACTTCCTCGGCCTGTTCTCCGACGGCGGCGTTCACTCGCACGTGGATCATCTCGCGGCCCTGGTCCGGATGGCCGTCGGGGAGGGTCTCGGAGGAGACGACGTGCTCGTGCACGCCTTCACGGACGGGCGGGACACGGATCCGCACGGTGGAGCCCGGTACGTGCAGGCCTTCGAGGAACGGATGCGTCCCCTCGGAACGGGACGGATCGCCACCATCGTCGGACGCTATTACGCGATGGATCGGGATCGTCGATGGGAGAGGACGCGACTCGCCTACGACCTGCTGGTCTCGGGAAGGGGCGATGCGTTCGGGTCGGCCCGGGAAGCGCTCGAGGCAAGCTACGCGGACTCCGTTACGGACGAATTCGTGCTTCCACGGCGCGTGAGCGGCGTGGACGGGCGAATCCGGGGCGGTGATGCCATCGTGTTCTTCAATTTCCGGGCGGACCGGGGACGTCAGCTGACGCGGGCCTTCATCGACGAACCGTTCGGGGGGTTCGACCGGGAGCGCATCGAGAACCTGTTCTACGTGACGCTCACGCCGTACGACGAGACGTTCGACGTGCACGTGGCCTTCCCCAAGGTCAATCTCACCCAGACGCTCGGCGAGGTCATCTCGGCGCGGGGAGGGAAGCAGCTCCGGGCCGCGGAAACCGAAAAGTACCCGCACGTCACGTTCTTCTTCAGCGGCGGCCGCGAGGAGCCGTTCCTGAACGAGGAGCGCGTGCTCGTTCCGTCTCCCAAGGTGGCGACGTACGATCTCCAGCCCGAAATGAGTGCATTCGAACTCGCCGCCGCGGTGTCCCGTCACCTGGTCGACTCGCCGGTCCAGTTCGCGGTCGTCAATTTCGCCAATCCGGACATGGTGGGACACACCGGCGTGTTCGAGGCGGCGGTCCGGGCGGTCGAGACGGTGGATGCCGGCGCGCGCACGATCGTGGAGGCGGCGCTCTCGGCCGGATACGGCGTGTCGATCATCGCCGACCACGGAAACGCGGACAAGATGCGGAATCCGGACGGAACGCCGCACACGGCTCACACCACGGCCCTGGTGCCCCACCTGGTGATTCACCCGGGCGTCTCCGGGCCCATTCGGCATGGCAAGCTCGGTGACGTCGCGCCGACGATCCTCCACCTGCTCGGCGAGGCGATTCCGGAGGAAATGACGGGGGAGATCCTCGTGTGACGGCCGGCTCGGCTCAGTCGATCTCCACCACGGCGGGCATCCAGGCCTGCACGCTCCCCGAGAGACGCTGGATCGCTCCCATTTCCATGATCAGCGCCTCGAGGCGCGGGTCCATGCCGAAGCCCAGCCGACGGGCCATGGAGTGCATGCGGCTCTCCATGCCGGTCGTCAGGCGTTCGAGAAACGTCGGCGGACGCGGAAGCTCACGTACGCGGTACGTGCCCGGTGCCAGGCCCGCCCGTTCCGCCGCCATGGCGATGGCGTCGGGAAGGCCGCCGATGGCATCGACGAGGCCCCGCTCCAGCGCCTCCCGGCCGGTCCAGACGCGCCCCTGGGCCAGGGCATCGACCTCGCCGGCCGTCATGCCCCGATTCTCCGCCACTTTGGCCAGGAAATC
>JAHEEH010000174.1 GCA_024640835.1 Bacteroidota bacterium | reverse complement strand
GGGTAGGACGACGTGCGTCTGGCGAGGTAGCTCAGGGTGCCGGAGAAGACCCCCGACAGATCCAGCGCGGGAAGACTTGCCTCCGAGGCCAACATCCCGGTATGGGAGAGGTTGTTCAGCCCACTTCCACTCGATGACGAGGATGCGCTCGTGGCCCATCCATCCCCCGCAAGCCATCCCGGAGGCAGCTCCGGAACGACGACCGAGTCGAAATTCTCGGCATAGATCGTCTGCCCCCGTACGGCGCCCGGAATCGCAGCCGCCAGTACCAGCAGGCAGAGCAGCAGTGCGGCAAATGGGAACGCGCAACCCGGCGCCACGGCCCCGCTTGTCGCGACCACCTGTTCTCGCTGCGCCGGTCCTCCGGGGGGGCCGGACTCCGCTTCGGCGGAGGAATCGCGTGTCGCATGGCGACGTGCGGCATCCATCGGAGGCCCCAGGAGATCGCTCAGGACCAGGGACAGGGGAACGGGTCGGTTGTATCGGGTTCGCATCGGTCTCCACATCAGGTGATACCGTGCGATTGAACCCCAAGGCACCGAGGACATAACCTCGGATCGACGGACCGGCCACCGTGAAGACGCTCAGCCGACGAGTTCTGCGATCACCCCCTACGGCAGGTCTTCCTGTCCACTGACCTCGAAGAACGCCGGAGTACCGTCTCTGCGCACCACCCCGAGCACCACGGAAGCGCCCGCCTCCTGTGCCGTTCCAAGCGCAAACTTCAGGTCGTCGACTCCCGCGACGGGGGTCCCGTCCGCCGAGACGACTACGGCATTACGGGGGACTCCAGCCTTGTCAGCGGGGCTGCCGGACTCAACGAACATGACGTACACCCCTCCCTCCACACCGAAAGCGCTTGCGATGCGGTCGGAAAGCCCGATGACGCCGAGCCCCCATGCGTCCAGTGTTTCCACGTCTCCGTGCGGCATACGCATGTCCGGGGCAATCTCCCGCTCCGGTGGCTGAGTGCCGCCGTCAAGCTCCGCAAACCACTCGCGAGCCCGCGAGTCCTCCCGCCCGAAAAGCCGCACTTCCATCTCGAGTTCACGCCCGTCTCGCCATACCGTCGCATGGACCAGGTCGCCGGGCCGATACAGGGCGATGGCCCCCTGAAGCGCATTGGGTTCATCGACAGGCCGACCATCGATAGCGACCAGCACGTCACCTGACCGAATACCTGCATTCCAGGAAGCCATTCCTTGCCGGACCTCCCGAAGGAGGACACCGCGCACACGGTCCAGGCCAAGGTCATCCGCAAGAGAAGCGTTGACGGGCTCTATGGTGACTCCGAGATATCCTCGCTGGACCTCGCCGAATTCGACCAGGTCCGCAATCACTCGTCGCATCAGGTCCACGGGCACCGCGAAACCGTATCCCTCGTAGGATCCGGACTCGGTTGCGATAGCTGTCGCGATGCCGACGAGCTCACCGTGGAGGTTGACGAGCGCCCCGCCCGAATTACCCGGATTGATGGCTGCATCGGTCTGGATGAAGTTCTCGATGGCCAGGTCATTGTCGATGATGTTCACCTGTCGACCGATGGCGCTCACGATTCCGGCCGTCACGGTCGAGGTCAGCCGGAAGGGATTCCCCACGGCGAGAACCCACTCACCAACCTGCACCGACCTGGAATCCCCCATGACCACGGCAGGGAGTCCCTGGGCCCCCTCAAGTCGGATCACGGCGAGATCCGTGTTCGGATCATCACCGATCACCTCGGCTGCGAATTCACGCTTGTCCGACAACGTCACCCGGATCTCCGTGGCGTCCTCGATCACATGGTGGTTCGTAACCACGTATCCGGACCCGGAGACGATAACTCCGCTGCCGGCGCTCAGCCCGTACCCACCACCTCCATCGAACTGGTGGAACAGACCACCGCCGGAGGATTCCACTTCGATGAAGACGACGGACGGGGTCACCATCGAGGACACCTTCTTGAACGCCTCGTTCAGACTGAGCGCGTCCAGATAGCCGCGTGGCTCGAGTGAATCCACGCCCACTGCCGGGGCCGAAGGTCGGCTTCTGAGCTGGACTACCTCGACCTTCGGCCGATCCTCCCGCGAGTCCAGTATCGGAGGCACCAGAAGGACGGTGGCCAGCACCCCGACAAGCACCCCGATGACCACGAGACTCACGTAGAGGAAGGCGGCGGTATTACGTACGCTCCGGTTGACCATGCTGGACTGCTCGAGTGGGCCTCTCTGAGTGGTAGAGGAACCAGCCGGCCGTGCCCTTCCTCTGCATGACGACCGGCTCACGTTTGATGTGGTTACCGTATCCGGGGCATCGCGTTCCCGTCATCCGGAACCCGGAATCCCCGCACCGAGACGCTCGACCTCCACCCGGCTGGCCTCCAGCAGCGTCGTCCGGTCGTGGCCGGACGACGGAATGGGTCTCCCGAAGCGCAGTTCCAGGTCGATTCGGCGACAGCCGAGCAGGCGCCACAAGTGCGCCGTCATCGTCTCACCTCGATGCCATACGATCGCCTGGTGAGCGGCGCGCCCGATCCGGTCGTCGACCCTGCTTGCGGTGAGAAACAGCGGAAGGATCTCGACGTCCTCCGCGCCGACTGCCGCCTCGAAAGCCCCCGTTCGAAACGGCAGCAACTCGGACCCGTCTCCAACGGTGCCCTCCGGAAACACCAGCACCGGAACCCCCGCTCGCATCCGCTCCCGGACCTCTTCCACCATGCGACCCGCCGCGGTGCGCCTGCCCCGGTCCACGAAGATCACGCCAACCGATCTGCACACCCAGCCCATGACGGGCCACGACGCCATCTCCACTTTGGCGACGAAGGCCAAGGGCATCGACGATGCGAGCGCAAATCCGTCGAGACCACCGAGGTGGTTGCTGACAACCAGCCGCACCCCGTGGTCTGCCGGACCATCCAGCGCCTGCACCCGCACTCCGAGTATCCGCGTCAGAATCCGACAAGCGCCGGCCTGACCCCTTGCGCGGTGCATCGCCCTGTCCGGTCCAGAGAGAAACAGCGCCACGAAACTGATTCGGGCGGCCAGCGCAACGAGCACGACAGGGAAGATCAGGAGACGGACGAGCCGCCGCACACTTCTCACCGCCCGGCCTCCCGCAGATATACGGTCCGGCCGCCGACGACGGTCCGGAGCACCTGTGCCCGCCGTATCTCGATCGGATCGATCACCCTGATGTCGTCCGACAGCACCACGAAGTCCGCGAACTTCCCGGGCTCGAGCGTGCCCGCCTGTGTTTCCTGGAATCCAGCGTAGGCGTTGGCCTCGGTGTATGCACGCAGCGCCTCTTCGACGGTGATCTTCTGTGCTGGAACCCATCCGTCCGGATTGCTCCCGTCTATCGTCCGACGCGTAACCGCCGCGTAGATGCCCTCAAGCGGATTCAGAGGTCCGACCGTCCAGTCGGACCCGAACGTCAGACCTGCGCCTTCGTCGAGCAACGAGCGAAATGCATAGGTCGTCAGAATCCTGGTCGGCCCGATCCGCTTCTCCGCCCAGCGTCCGTCGTCGATCGCGTGGAAGGGCTGCATGGACGGAACGACACCAAGCGACGGGAACCGGCTAATAGCCGGCGCGGACAGATGCTGGGCATGTTCGATTCGGAATCGACGATCCCGTGGGCCGTTCACCGAGACGGCCTCCTCGAAGCGATCGAGCAACCAGTCGTTCGCCCGGTCACCGATCGCATGAATTGCCACTTGGAGCCCCGCCGCATCTGCGGCCAGAATCTGCTCCCTGACGGCTGCGGTATCGCTCACCAACAGACCGGATGTTGAAGGTTCATCGTCGTACGGGGCGTAGAACCAGGCCGTGGTCGAGCCCAGTGATCCGTCAACGAATCCCTTCAGCCCGCCCCATCTCAGCCATTCGTCCCCTCGCCCGACTTCTCCAACCATATCCCTCAGGGCCTCCCAGGTCGACAGCGGAACGAACGCATAGATGCGCAGAGTGAGATCTCCGCGCCTGTACACTTCGAGGTCTTTCCACCCGCCGAATGAGCCCACGTCGTGAACCTGCGTGACCCCGAGAGAGGCCGCATGGTCCATGGCGCGGCCCAGCGCGGCGTCGAAAGCCTCGGGGGTCGGATCGGGGATGGCCTGGAACACCAGGGACATGGCCTCATCCTTCAGGATACCCGTGGGTACGCCCTCGGACGAGCGCACGATGGTGCCACCATCAGGATCGGGAGTGTCCCCTTCTATCCCGGCCAACTCGAGCGCCCGCGAGTTGGCGAGCCCCATGTGACCGTCAAGACGCGTCACGAAGACGGGGTGCTCCGGCGATTGGGCGTCAATCCAGTTCCGATCAGGCAACTCGCCTCCCCAGAGCTCGTGGTCCCAGTCCCCTCCGGTAATCCACGTTCCAATGGGCACGCTTTGCGCGTATTCGCGGATCCGCTGCGCGAACTCGGCAGGCGCCGAGGCGTCGCGCAAGTCCACAGACGCGAGTTGGAATCCGCCGGACAGGAAGTGCACGTGGTTGTCGATGAAGCCGGGCACCACGAATCCGCCCTCGAGATCCACCTCCTGGGTAGAGGCACCGGCCAACTGCCGGATCTTTCGCGACGATCCTGCCGCGACAATCCTCCCTTCGTTCACGGCAAGGGCTTCGACGACGCCCATCGAGCCACTGCCTGACCAGATGACACCGTTCGTGTAGATGGCGTCCGGTGAGGAATCGCCACAGGACGTGAGCATGGACAGCACCAGAACGGGAAGAAGAGTGCGCATGGTCGACCGGGGGCGGAATCCCCTTTCATGGGTGACCGGAAGGTACGGCTCCGATCAGCCTCAATTCCGGTCGCCTCGAATCAGTCAACGCCGGAATCCCTCGGAATGCTCACTTTCCTCAGGTGTGCAGGGGCGGACGCATCTCGGTCGCTGCCTCCCTCCCGACGGGCCTCCCGGACGGCGCTGTTCGTCCTGCCAGGGGCCTGCCCCGCGGGGTCGACGCCGTCGCTTCCAGTGGGCAGAAGGATCCGAAAGACGGATCCAATGCTCTTCATGGAGTGCACCTCCACATGTCCGCCCATCATTCTGGCCAACCCACCGACGATGGCGAGACCAAGCCCACTTCCATTGTGTGAACGATTTTCGCCGTCCGACTCCTGCACGAATTCCTGGAACAGGCTGGGAACGAACGCTGAATCGATCCCGATTCCGGTATCGTGCACCCGAATGGATACGCCATCGGCTTCCCGCCCTACTTCCACCGTGATCCCTCCTCGATCCGTGAACTTTACGGCGTTATCAAGCAGGTGGGTAACCATGCGG
>JAHEEH010000173.1 GCA_024640835.1 Bacteroidota bacterium | reverse complement strand
CGAGAGCCGATACCGGTGTCCGAGAAGCTCGCCGGCGCGTCGGACATCGCCGTCCCGCAGCAAGCCCTGACGGATGACCGACGACGAAACGACATCGTCCCTGATTCTCGTCGGCGGCACGGTATCGAGCAGGAATCCGAGCTCGGAAGCCAGGTGCCCGAGCTGTTCGTGCCGGCCGCTCCGCCCCTGCCCGAAGGCGTGGTCGTGGCCGACCACCATCGCCGCGAGGCCTATGCGGCCGATGAGAAGGTCCCTCACGAAATCTCCGGGAGCCATGGCGGCCAGGGTCCGATCGAACGGAAGCACCACGAACCGGTCGACGCCCAGCAGGGAGCAGACTTCGGCACGTTCGCCGGGTGTCGTGAGAAGGTGCACGCGCTCCCCGTGTACGACCGTCCGTGGATGGGGATCGAAGGTGACCACCACGCTCCGGCCCCCGATCTGCCGAGTCCGTTCCACGAGATAGGCGAGGACTTCCTGGTGCCCCCGGTGAACGCCGTCGAAGGTGCCGACCGTGACCACGGCCGCGGGGTCACGAGTCACCTCGTCCAGTGACCAGCACCGCTCCATGCTCATGGGGCTGCCCTCCTGCTCTCGACCATGCGGGCTTCGAGCGCGCGGAGCGTCCACGCCCGGTCGACGGCATACGGGCCGATCGCCGTTCGTCTCAGGGCCGTCAGGTGACCACCCACGCCAACTGCCTCTCCGAATTCATGGGCCAGCGACCGAATGTACGTTCCCTTCGAGCAGTCCACTTCGAAGGCAACATCCGGCGCGGACCAGGCCCCGAGGTCGAACCGGTCGATCGTGACGTGCCGCTCGGGAGGGACCACGCGTTCACCGCGGCGGGCTTTCCGATACAGTCGCTCGCCGCCCACCTTGACGGCGGAATACACAGGCGTCCGCTGCGTGATCGGCCCGACGAACCGGGTCCTTGCGCTCTCGAGGTCTTCCGCGGTGACGTGTGACACGTCGCGACGTCGGACGACATCCGTCTCGGCGTCGAAGGACGGCGTTTCCTCGCCCAGGCGAATCACGCCCGAATAGGATTTCGGGAGCTCCATGAACTCCGACATGCGCTTCGTGGCCCGGCCCGTCAGAATGATCAGCAGTCCGGTCGCCATCGGATCCAGTGTGCCGGCATGTCCCATCTTGCGGATGCCCAGAACCCGTCGAAGAACACGAATCACGTCAAACGACGTCATGCCGGTGGGTTTGTCGATCGGCACGACGAGCCCATCCCAGTCGGCGGGCAGATCCGGCTCGAAGACGATCTGCGGCCGCTCGTCCCCTGACGAATCACGAATCATCCCTTCGGGAGCGCTCAGCATGGATCCGGTCGAGCAGGTCGTCGATGCGGGCGGCGCGTTCAAGGGTGTCATCGAGGAAGAAACGGACGTCCGGAATGGCCCGGACCTGATGGCGCACACGCTTTGCAAGCGCCTGTCGGATCCGGGGACCGAACTCGACCAGCCGCCTGAAGGCAGCCTGCCGCTGGGGTTCATTGTCTCCGAGCACGCTCACGTACACGTAGACGATCGAGAGGTCCCTGGTGACCCGTGCGCCGGTGACGGTGACCAGGTGGTTCAGGTGCTCGGCGAACTCGGTCACGAGGAGATCAGCGATCTCCCGCTGCATGAGGCGGGCTACCCGTTCGGTGCGGATGCTCATGGGTGTTCCCTCACGGCGCTGGAGAGGTCCCGGATCAGGCTTCGAGCTTACGCTTCTTCTCGACGATCTCGAAGGCCTCGATCTGGTCCTCGACCTTGACATCGTTGAAATTCTCGATGCCCATGCCGCACTCGTACCCGCTCACCACCTCCTTGACGTCGTCCTTGAAGCGTCTGAGCGAGGAGAGCGTCCCTTCGTAGATCACGACGCCGTCGCGGATCAGGTGTACGCGATCGTTGCGGCGGATCTTCCCTTCGATCACGAGACAGCCGGCCACGGTACCCACCTTCGGGACCTTGAACGTCTCGCGGACTTCCGCAACGCCGAGTATATGCTCGGACTTCTCCGGCGAGAGCAAGCCCTCGAGGGCGTCACGCACCTCCTCGATCGCGCTGTAGATGACGGAGTAGAGCCGGATATCGATTTCCTCTGCCTCGGCCAGGGCCCGCGCGCTCGGTTGCGGACGGACCTGGAACCCGATGATGATCGCGTCGGATGCCGATGCCAGCATGACGTCGGATTCGTTGATCGCGCCCACCCCCTTGTGCACGATGTTCACGGCCACCTCTTCGGTCGACAGCTTCAGCAGGGAATCGGCGACCGCCTCGACGGACCCGCCCACGTCCGCCTTGACGATGAGGTTCAGCTCCTGGAAGTCGCCCAGCGCAAGCCGGCGCCCGATTTCGTCGAGCGTGATGTGCTTACGCTGCCGCATCGTCTGCTCGCGCATGATCTGATGCCGCTTCTGCGCGATTTCGCGGGCCTCGCGCTCGTCATCGACGACCAGGAACGTGTCCCCGACGTTGGGGGCGCCGTCCAGGCCGGTGACCAACGCGGGCTTGGACGGCCCGACCTCGTCGATGCGACGGTCCCGTTCGTCGAACATCGCGCGTACACGGCCCGAGTAGACGCCGGCAATGAAGGCATCGCCGACCCGCAGCGTACCGTTCTGCACGAGCACGGTCGCTACCGTGCCCCGTCCCTTCTCGAGCCGGCTCTCGATCACGACGCAGACCGCGTTGCGCTCGGGATTGGCCGTCAGGTTGAGCATCTCGGACTCGACGACCACCTTTTCGAGGAGGTCGGGAATACCCTGTCCGGTCTTGGCCGAGACAAAGGCGCACTGGACCTTGCCGCCGTACTGTTCGACGAGCACGCCGTGGTCGGCCAACTGCTGCTGCACACGGTCGACATTGGTGTCGGCCTTGTCCACCTTGTTGATCGCGACGACGATCGGCACCTCTGCCGCGCGGGCATGGTTGATCGCCTCGATCGTCTGGGGCATCACGGCGTCGTCGGCCGCCACTACCAGGATGACGAGGTCGGTAACCTGGGCGCCCCGGGCGCGCATGGCGGTGAAGGCCTCGTGACCGGGCGTGTCCAGGAAGGTCAGGAAACGGCCGTCCGAGATCTCGACGTGGTAGGCTCCTATGTGCTGGGTGATGCCCCCCGCCTCCCCCGCGACCACGTTCGCCTTCCGGATATAGTCGAGAAGGGACGTCTTGCCGTGGTCGACGTGACCCATGACCGTGACCACGGGCGCCCGCGGGTGGAGATCGTCCGGATCGTCCTCCTCGATGAAGATGTCGGTCTCGGTGACGTCGGAGATGAACTCGACCTCGTAGCCGAACTCGTCGGCAACGATGGTGATGGTATCCGCGTCGAGTCGCTGGTTGATCGAGACCATCATCCCGGAAGAGAAGAGCTTCCCGATGACCTCGTTGACCCCCACGTTCATGAGGTTGGCCAGCTCCCCGGTCGAAACAAACTCGGTGACGCGAAGCACGCCCTCTTCCTCGCGCCTCCGTTCCGTTTCGCGCTCCCTCTCCAGGGCGCGCTCGTCACGACGGGCCCGGCGACGCTTCTGGCGGGCACGGCTTGCCCCCATTTCGAGTTCGCGGAGCGTCTCCTGCAGGGTCTTTTCGACGTCGGCCTCGTCGACCGCGGGGCCGCGAGCCTTCTTGCGGGCCTTCTTGCCACGAGCGCGGTCTCCCTCGCCGGCGGCATCCGGCCCCTGGTCGGTTCCACCGGTCTTGTCGATCCGCTTTCGCTTCGCCTTCCGCCGACCTCCGGCACCGTCTGAATCCTCGACGGTGGAGAGGTCCATCTTCCCCAGGATCTTGGTGCCCGCCAGCTTGTAGCGGTCGGCCGTCAGCGTGAGGTCGACCGGCGCGGCCGGCGCCTCCTCCACCTCCGATTCCTCGGCCGCAGGGTCGACAGGTTCGGGCTCGACCTCCAGTGCCTCCGAAACGACCTCGTCGACCGGTTCCTTCTCGGGTTCGGGTTCCTCCTCGGCGACGGGTTCGGGCTCGCCCTTCGCCTCGCTTTCCGGCTCGGGGGTGGGTTCCGGAGTGGGAGCCGGCTCGACCTCGTCACGCTCGACGGCGACGGGTTCGGGCGAGAGTTCGGGCTCGGGCTGCACATCCGGTTCGGCCTCCTGCACCGGCTCGGGCTCGACGGCCTCCACTTCGGCAGCGACGGGCTCGGGTGCCGCCGGTTCCTCGGCTGCAGGCGCAGCCACCGGTTCGGGCACCGCAGGCTCCAGAGGAATCCCGTCCGCGCCCTCTTCCTTCAGGTGCTCTTCTCTCTTGCGGCGCAGCCGCGCAGCGATCTCCTTGTCCTCGGCGAACTCGTCCAGCAGGTCGAGGTAGGCATCCTCGTCCGTAATGGAGGCGTTGAGCCCGGCTCCGGACAGGGCACTGCCGAACCCGGACTGCTCCAGGTGCTCGACAAGGGATTCGACCGCGATGTTGAGCTCGCGGGAGACCTTGAAGAGTCGGACTTTCTTGAACGTCGTTTCGGGCATAGGGTATGTCGTCGCTGGCATCGGCCAGCCAGCGGTCGGGGCGTCACGCTCCTGACGCGCCTTCTTCCGCTTCCTCGTCTTCGAATTCCGCTTTGATCACCCGCAATACGAACCGGGCGCGATCTTCTTCGAGGCCGGCCCTGCGCATGAGCTCCTCGGGGGAAAGCTCGAGTACGGCTCTCGCCGTGTCGCAACCGATGTCTCGGAGAAGCTGAAGCGTGTCAGCATCGATCTCGTCGGAAAACTCGCCGATTTCGATGTCCTCCTCGTCTTCCGCGATCTCGCGGTAAATGTCTATTTCATAGCCGGCGAGCGCTGAGGCCAGCCGGATGTTGATCCCGCCGCGGCCGATGGCCTGGCTGACCTCGTCCGCTTTCACCACCACCTTGGCTCTGGGCGGGTTCAGCTCGTCGTTGAGCTGGACGTGAAGGGGGCTCGCCGGCGCCAGCGCCCGCTTGATGAGGTCGTGGGGATCGTCGATCCACTGAACCACGTCGATGTTCTCGTTCCCCAGCTCGCGGACCACGGCATGGATGCGCGAGCCCTTCATGCCGACGCAGGCCCCGACCGGATCGATCCGGTCGTCGTGACTCACGACGGCGACCTTGGCGCGATCCCCGGGTTCGCGAACGATCCGGCGGATCTCGACGATCCCTTCGTCGATCTCGGGCACTTCGAGCTCGAACAGCCGCTCCATGAAGAGCGGATCTGCTCGGCTGATGATGACCTGGGGATTGTTCGCAACGTTGCGCACGACTTCCTTGATCACCGCCCGGATCATGTCGCCCTTGCGGTACCGGTCGCGATAG
>JAHEEH010000172.1 GCA_024640835.1 Bacteroidota bacterium | reverse complement strand
CATGGTCGAAATCGACGGGGTCCGGTACGAGCGCGAGCTGAACACCATGCCCCAGTGGGCCGGCTCCTGCTGGTACTACCTGCGCTTCATCGATCCCGGGAACGACCGGGTCTTCGTGGACGGCGAGCGTGAGCGCTACTGGATGACGCCGGGAGGCATCGACCTGTACGTGGGCGGCGTCGAGCATGCCGTGCTGCACCTGCTGTATGCCCGCTTCTGGCACAAGGTGCTCTTCGACCTCGGCTTCGTCTCGACCCCGGAGCCGTTCGGGCGCCTGTTCAACCAGGGCTATATCCAGGCCTTCGCCTACCGCGACGAGCGGGGCGTCGCGGTCGATTCCGAGCGGGTCCTGGACCAGGACGGACACCCGGCGTTCGAGGTGCAGGACCAGCACGACCGGCAGTTCTTCTTCGACGGCAGGCCGGTGACCCAGGAATACGGCAAGATGGGCAAGAGCCTGAAGAATGCCGTCTCGCCGGACGAGATCAACGAGCGGTTCGGATGCGACACGCTTCGCCTGTACGAGATGTACATGGGGCCTCTCGAAGCATCCAAGCCGTGGAATACGCGCGACATCGTCGGGGTGAACCGCTTCCTGCGGCGCGTCTGGCGCGTCTTCACGGGAGAGGACGGAGACGTTCTGCGGGTTTCGGACTCGGAGCCCCCGGAACCCCTGACCCGTGCCCTGCACCGGACCGTGAAGCGCGTGACCGACGACCTCGAGCGCATGAGCTTCAACACGTCCATCGCGGCGCTCATCGAATTCACGGCCGAACTGGTCGCGCTCGACACCATTCCGCGCGCCGTCGCCGAGCCCCTGGTGCTCCTCCTCTCTCCCCTCGCCCCGCACCTGGCCGAAGAACTCTGGTCGCGCATGGGTCATGCCGAGTCGCTCGCCTACGAGCCCTGGCCGACCTTCGACGAGGACCTGCTGCGGTCGGCCACCGTGCCGGTCGCGGTGCAGGTCAACGGGAAGCTCCGGGGGACGATCCACGTGGATCCCGACGCCGAAGAGGAGGCGGTCCTCGCCGACGCGCGGAGCGAGGAAAACGTGGGGCGGCACCTCGAGGGCAAGACCCTGCGCCGGGCCATCTACGTCAAGGGCCGGATCGTCAACTTCGTGGTGAACTGACATGGATCGCGAAACGCTCGACGTCCTAGCCTTCGCCGCCCACCCGGACGACGTGGAGCTGTTCGCCGGTGGCACGGTCGCGCTGCTCGTGTCGCAGGGGTACCGGGTCGGCATCGTCGATCTGACGCGTGGCGAACTGGGGTCCCGTGGCAGCGTGGAGGCCCGGGAGCGCGAGGCCTCAGCCGCGGCCGGGATTCTCGGTATCCACGCGCGGGTCAACCTCGGCTTCCCCGACGGCGACATCGCGAACACGCCGGAACGCCGGATCGAGGTGGTCCGCCAGATCCGCAGGCATCGGCCCCGGATCCTGCTGGTGCCCGCCCCCGATTGCCGTCATCCCGACCACCCCGCGGCCGCCCGACTGGTCACCGACGCCGTATTCCCGGCGGGCCTGGTGAAGGTCCGGACCACCCTGGACGGCAGGCCCCAGGACCCCTGGCGCCCGCACCACGTGCTGCACTACATGCAGTCGATCCCGTTCGAGCCGACCCTCGTGGTCGACGTGACGCCGGTGTGGGACACCCGGATGCGTGCCCTGCGGGCCTTCAGTTCCCAGGTGCACGATCCGACCTACGAGGCGTCTCCCGAGGAGCCGGAGACGTTCATCTCCCATCCCGCGTTCGTCGACTGGATCGAGGCGAGATCCCGCACCTGGGGATACCGCATCGGGGCGACCTACGGCGAGCCGTTCCTGTACCGGCACGGACCGATCGGGGTGGATGACCTGGTGCGCAGCCTGGAGCGGGACATCAGGGTCCGCTAGGCCCCGGCCTGCCCGCGGTGCGGCCGGTCCGTTCGCGACGTGCCGCTCCGGACCCCCTGCTCATAGCCAGGCCGAATCGTCGTCCGTGGCGCCGCGCGCTCCGACGGGTTCGAAGTGCTCGTCCATCATCCGCTCCATCACCCATTCCGGTGACGGCTCGCTTCCGGGCTGCCCTTCCGCGGGCGCCTGGAAGAGTTCGGCCCGCACCGGGGGCGCGATGGTGATCGAGGAGGCCGGTGGCTGGCGGTAGTCCGCCTGCGCCCGCCTCCGGATCGAGACGCCCGCCCAGAATCCCCAGCCCAGCGCGGCCAGGAGGACGGCGGCCACCAGGAGGATTGCGCAGGTCGAAAGTCCCGTCATGCTATTCCTCGTCCAGGGCGTACCGCAGGAACTCGGCCGCACTCGGGAACGGGCGACCGTCGGGCACCACGATGGCCGATACGGCGTGGAGCAACTGGGCGGCACGCTGAGGGGCCTCGGCCTCCAGGGTACGGCGCAGCCGAGCGAAGAAATCCTGGGCGTCGTCGGGCGTCGAGTCGGCGAGACATACCACGAGGCGCTCCGTGTCCGGCTGCACGAGGTAACTGTCCTGGGACCGGAGACTGTCCGAGACCAGGTCGATGATGAACTCGAAGTCGAACGGCCGCGTGGCGCTGTCCGCCTCCCGATCCAGGCGCATGGCGAGCAGCAGGAAGGGAACGCCACCCCGCTCCCGTCGCTCGAATCGGCTCTCGAGCCGGGCCCGGAAGCTCTCCCGCTCGGCGTCGAGCGACCCGGCGCCGGATGGGTCCTCCGGCGAGACGGAATCGGCCGGCTCCGGGGTCTGCGCGGGCCCTCCCTTTTCGTCCCCGGTCTCCCGGATGGGTCTCTCCGGAGGCCAGGCCGGGAGCGGCGTGACCTCGTCCGGATCCCTTCCCTCCGCCACGTCGATCACGGCTTCCCGCGCGGGCTCGGACGCCACGGGCCGGGGCTCCGGAACGGCGCGCGGGGCGTCGGACCGGGGACCGGTCGCCAATCGATCGGGAGAGTCGGAAACGGCCGTCGCCTTCTCCCTGGACGGCGTGGGCAGCTGCACGAGATTCGAAAGGTCCCAGCGGCACACGACGGGGCGGCCCGCATGCCCCATGTGGGGGGTCAGCGTGAGACGCCGCTCGGACGATCCCGGATCGTACGCGAACGGCTCCACGTGGATCGTGCCGGTCAGCTTCGTGGAGACGAACTCCACCACGCGGGCCGACTGGTCGTTCGCCGGCTCGGGCAGGGCGATGATCAGGGTGCTGTCGACCCCGTCCAGCGCCTCCAGGAACTCGACGAATGCCTGGCGGAACCGGTCGAGAGACCGGAACATGACGAAGGGCAGGAAATCGTTGACGACCACGCGGGAGGTCTTTTCGCGACGGATCAGCGCCGCGAGATCCCTGAGCGCACCGAGCACGTCGGCGTCAGCGTCCTCCCCGCCGCTGACGACCGGGGGAACGCGGGTCAGTCGAACGAGCCCCTGCATGCGTGCCCGGCGCAGGTCCCACCCTATGGAGGAGGCCTCCACGGCAAGATCCCTGAACCGCTCGGACGTGACGAAGAGGCACCGCTGGCGCCGCTCCGCACCCGCCGCCGCGAAACGAAGTGCGAGCAGGCCCCGTCCGCTGGCGGCCCGGCCGTACACCAGGTAACTGCCGCCGCGGTAGAACCCTCCCCATTCCACGTCGATCGGGTCGATGCCGGAGGGAGTGCCCTGCCCCTCCACGGGGGACGAATCAACGGAGAGATCCATGGACCGGAACTCGGGAAATGGAGTCAGCCTGCAATGATGGACCGGCGGTTCAAACGGCGTGCCGGGATCGGGCGAACCGGAAGAAGCGCCTCCTGCGGCGATTGGGCAGCGCTTTCGTGTCCATATGGAGACGCTCCGTCCCTGTTTGAGATCCATTCGTGAGCAGGAAACGATCGGCCCGCCCGTCTTGATCGCGGACCGGCGCACAGGGATATTGCCGGTCCAATCCTGCACCCCATGGACGCCGATCTCGCCTCAATCCAGCAGGCCCGTGACCTGCTCCGCGCCGCCCGCGCCGCCCAGATCGAGGCCAGGGCACTCGACCAGGAGGCCGTCGACCGGATCACCGAGGCCATGATCCGCGCAGGCTCCCGTGCCGCGGAGCGGCTGGCCCGTCTCGCCTGCGAGGAAACCGGGTTCGGCCGGGTGGATTCGAAGAAGCAGAAGAACCTGTTCGCCACCGAGCGGCTGGGGGAACGGATCAAGGGCATGAAGACGGTCGGCGTGGTGGCCAGGACCGACGACGGTTCCGTCTGGGAAGTGGCCACCCCGATGGGCGTCGTGGCGGCGCTGATCCCGTCGACCAATCCCACGTCGACCGCGATGTACAAGGCCATCATCGCGGCGAAGGCCCGATGCGGGATCGTGATGAGTCCTCACCCGCGCGCCCGTGCCTGTACCGCCGAAGCCGTGCGCATCGTCGCCGACGCGGCCTACCGGGCCGGAGCGCCCCAGGGGCTCTTCGGATGCATGTCCGAGATCACCGGAGCCGGCACGAACGCCCTCCTGGAGGACCGGGACACGGACCTGATCCTGGCCACGGGCGGAACGGCCATGGTGCGGGCCGCCTACTCCAAGGGGAAGCCGGCCTACGGTGTGGGATCGGGCAACGTGCCGGTGTACGTGGACCGCTCCGCCGACCTGGCGAAGGCCGCTGCGGACGTCGTGTACGGCGCCTCGTTCGACTGGGGCACCCTGTGCTCCACGGAGCGGAGCCTCGTGGTCGACGTGCCGGTCCGCGCCCGCTTTCTGGATGCCCTGAGGTCGGCCGGCGCCCACATCGTGGACGGGAACGACGCGGGGCTCCTTGCCCGCTTCGTGGTCCGGGACGGGAAGCTGAACACCGAACAGATCGGCAAGCCGCCGTTCGAGATCGCGCGCATGGCCGGGTTCAGTGTATCCCGCGACACGCGGGCGCTCGTCGTCCCGGCCGAATCCGTCGGCCCCGGCGAGCCGCTCTCGATGGAAACGCTCTCGCCGATCCTCACGCTCTACACGGCCGACGGGTGGGAGGCCGGATGCGATCGCTGCATGGAGGTGCTGGCCTACGGCGGCATGGGGCATACGCTCGGCCTCCATGCCGCGAGCGAACGCGTGATCGAGGCCTTCGCGCTGCAGAAGCCGGCCATGCGGATCGTGGTGAACGTCGTGGCCGCGCTCGGCTCGGTAGGATACACGACGGCCCTCTTCCCGGCCATGACGCTCGGGCCCGGTACCCTGGGCGGATCCATCACGAGCGACAACATCTCGCCCATGCACCTGGTGAACGTGAAGCGTGTCGCGTTCGAAACCAGCCCCGTGACCGGCACCGCACGCGTCACGCCCGGACGACGCCCCGCGAGAACGGA
>JAHEEH010000171.1 GCA_024640835.1 Bacteroidota bacterium | reverse complement strand
GCAGGAAGAGCTCCAGCACCGCGTCCCAATCGGGCGTCGCATCGGGCCCGAACGTCACCAGGCCGTAGAGGCCACGGACCACCGCCTCCGCCGAATCATCCCCGTCCTGGGCGGCCGCTGACAACGGGAGGGAGGCGAGGAAGAGGAGCAGCAGAGAGATCAGGACACGCATCGGATATCCCATTTTCCGGGAAAGATAGGAGAAGCGCCGCACGGCGGGCGGATCGGCCGTCACGCGGGGATGCTCACCACGAACGACGCGCCGCCCTCGGGCCCGTTTTCGGCGGTCATCGTCCCGCCGTGACCCTGCGTGACGACATCGTGCGACAGGCTGAGGCCGAGGCCCGTTCCCTTGCCGGTCGGTTTCGTCGTGAAGAAGGGCTCGAAGATCTTGCCGAGGATCTCGGCCGGAATGCCGGGCCCGTTGTCGGTGACCCGGATCTCGATCCGCCCGCCGACGCGCCGGGTCGCGACGGTCAGCACGGGGTTCTCGACGATCTCGAGCGCATCGAAGGCATTGGTGACGAGATTCACGATGACACGGCCCATCTCCTGGGGCGCGATCGTCGCGTTGCCGACGTCGTCCGCGTAGTGGCGCACGACCTCGACAGCGGCTCCGGGCCTCGATGCCCTCATGCCGTGCCTGGCCAGGTTCAGGTACTCCTCGACGAAGTCGTTCACCGCGACGGGGTACCGCTCGGCATCACCCTGCCTCGCGTGCTCCATCATGCCCCGCACGATCGCGTCGGCACGCTGTCCATGCTTCGAGATCTGCCTTGCGTTCAGCTGCAGACCGGACACCAGTTCCTCCAGTTCGACCCCCACCTCGTCGATCGTGCGGTTCCGGCTCCTGGACACGAGGTCGCGCAGCTCGCTCGCCAGCTCGGCATTCACGTCGGCGAAGTTGTTGACGAAATTGAGCGGGTTCTTGATCTCGTGGGCGATGCCGGCGGTAAGCTGCCCGAGGGAGGCCATCTTCTCCTGCTGCACCAGTTGCTGCTGGGTCTGTCGGAGTTCCGATATGGTTCCGTTGAGCCGGCGATAGGCGTTGGCGTTGTCGAGCGCGACCGACGCGTAGGCCGCCATGGTCTGGAGCAGGTTCAGGTCATCCTCCGTGTACGCATTCCTGGTCACGGTCTGCACGGTGATGACCCCCAGGATCCGGTCCTGCGTCATGAGGGGCAGGTACATGAGCGAGCGCGGAGCCTGCGACACCGTCCCGTCCTCGAGCGTTCCGGCCTCGTGCTCGTACCGGTCGATGTACTTCGAATACTCGGTCTCGACGTCGTTGATGAAGACGGGAGCCCGGTGCTCGATGCACCAGACCGGAAACTGGTTCTTGTCGTTGGTGTCGCGGCGGTACGGCGCGTAGCGCTTGCCCTCCTCGATCGCCAGGCGGTACTCGATGGCGTGCTCGTCGGGCAGGTGAACGCCGACGCCGAAGATCGGCGCCTCGATCAGGTCGTTGACGTGCTCGTAGAGCCGTCCGAAGATGGTCTCGAAGTCGAGTGACGCGGTGATCTCTTTCCCGATCTCGCCGATCCGCTCGATGTTCTTCTTCCGTTCGTTCTCCGCCTGGAGCGCCTTCGACTCGGCTTCGGCGGCCTCGGCGCGAAGCTCGGCCTCCTGGATGGCAGCGCGCTCGCGTTCCTGTCGCAGGAGGCGGTGGCGTTGCAGCCGGTCCACGCCGAACACCAGGCCGGCGAGCAGGACGGCGAAGAGGGCGTAGGCCCACGGGGTTCGCCACCACGGCGGACGAACGGTCACGTGGAGGGATGCGCCCTCTTCGTTCCAGACGCCGTCCGGGTTGGCGGCCCGCACACGGAGCGTGTACTCCCCGGGCGGAAGGTTCGTGTAGGTGGCCACCCGCTGGAAGCTGGGCTCATTCCATTCCCCGTCGTATCCGTCCAGACGCCAGCTGTACCGGTTCCTGGTAGGATTGACGAAATGCAGCCCGACGAAGTCGACCGAGAACTCGTTCTGGGCATAGGCGAGCGAGATCGAATCGGTGTCGACGAGCGGGCGCGTGAGGATGCCGCCCGCCTCCGGCCTGACCTCGTGCCCGCGGACGCGCAGGGTGCCCAGCGCGACCGGCGGCGCGACGGGATTCGTGGTGAGCCGGGAGGGGACGAAGGCCGTGATGCCGCTCACGTTGCCTATGTACATGACCCCTCCGGCGCCCTTCGCGTACCCGTTCTGCATGGACTCCAGCTCGGCCAGGCCGTCGTCGAGTCCGTAGTTGCGGAAGGTCCCGGTCTCGGGGTCGAACGAGCTGATCCCGAGGTTCGAGCTCATCCACAGCTGCCCGGCGTCGTCCTCCATCATGCTGTAGAGCGACTCGTTGGCGAGTCCGTCGTCTTCGCCGTAGTGGGACGCCGTTCCCGTCGCCACGTCGAACCGGTCGAGACCGGCGAACGTCGCCAGCCATAGCACGCCCGGCTCCGAGGCTCGCTCCGCGATCGCCTCGATGTGGTCCGAGGCCAGCGACGTGGTGTCGGCCGCATCGTGCGTGAAGATGGTGAAGGTCTCCGACTCCCGGTCGAACTTCGCCAGGCCGTTTCCCATGCTTCCCAGCCACAGGTTTCCTGCACGATCCTCGGCAATGACGCTGCTCCTGCGCGGACCGCTGTTGGCCACGAGGGGATCGGTCGACCAGCTCTTGATCTCGCCGGATTCGATATCGAGCCTGTGGAGCCCCGAAGCCACAGTACCCACCCAGAGAATGCCCGGTTCGCGCGGCGACTCGTAGAGGGCCTTCGCCGTTCCGGGGCCAAGCCCAGGCCCATCGCCGTCCCGGTTCGGAATCCGGATGCACCGCAGCGTCTCCGGATCGCAGTCGGCCAGGCCGACCCGGGAGCCCACCCACAACCGGCCACGCGAGTCGGTCATGATCTTCATGATGAATCCCGGCTGGATGGTCGAGGGGTCGTCCGGATCGCTGTACCACCGCCGCACCTCGCCCGTCTCCAGGTCGTAGCGCGTGAGCCAGTTTCTCCCGGAGTACGAGATCGTGCCGATCCAGAGCCGGCGCTGCGGATCCTCGTGGATCCCCCATGGCGCGCCGTCGGTCATGATCCCGTCCGGGTCGTTCGGGTCGTTCCGGATGTTGACGATGTCGACCGCCTGGGGATTGAACTTCCCCAGGCCGCGGCCGGACGTCCCGACCCACATCATGCCGGAGCGGTCGGCGAAGACACCGCTCACCCATTCCGAGGCCGGACTCGTGGGGTCGCCCGGGTCGTGGGGATAGCGGAAGAACTCCCGGCTGCGCGTGTCGAGGCGCACGAGCCCACCCCCGATCGTTCCCAGCCACAGCACATCGGGATCGTTCGGATCCGCCGTGATTCCCTGGACCGCATTGCGCGAACTCGTCCTCTGCTCCCCGGGATACGGAAGCAGGCGCTCGAACGAACCGCTTTCCGTATCCAGGGCGAGGACTCCCTGGCCGCTTCCCACCCAGAGGGTGCCCGGCTGGTCTTCCCGCTGGAACAGGCTGTAGATCCGCTGCGGGTCGGCCCATTCTTCCCACGCCCTGTCGACGTCCAGAAAATGCGTGAACCGACCGGTCCCGGGCTCGAGCCGGTTGAGCCCGTCGCTCGTGGCGATCCAGATGCGCCCCTGGGCATCCTCGAGCAGATTCCAGGCCTCATCGCTGGAGAGCGAGTTGGGGTCGTCGGGATCATGGCGGTAGTGCGTGAAGTGGCCGGATCGCCCGGCGTCCATCCGACTCACGCCGTTGTGCATGGTTGCGGTCCAGATCGTCCCGTCCGAGGCTTCGATCACGTCCAGGATCCGGTCTTCCGGGAGGCTGGAGGGATCGGCCGGATCGTGCAGGTAGTTGTCGAACCGGCCCGTGACCGGGTCCATCCTGGACACACCACCCGTCGAGTTGGACAGCCACAGGCTTCCGTCCCGCCCCTCCTCCACACCGAATACCCAGCCGTCCGCAATCGAGGTGGTATCGAACGGTTCCGGCTTGAAGACCTCGAACGAATGCCCGTCGTAACGGTGCAGCCCGCCCTGCGTCCCGAACCAGATGTACCCGTGCCGGTCCTGGATGATGTCGTAGATGGTTCCCTGGGCGAGCCCGTCGCTCAGGTCCATGTTCTCCAGCCGGATCGACGGGGCCTCCGTCCCGCCGATGGTCGGCAGATTGGACCGCAGGTCCACCTGTGCCTGGGCAGACGATGCACAAAGGGACAGTACCGCGATCAGGACCGTCCGCAGACGGCGTCGCGGTGCCACTTCTCCTCGCTCAGACATGGTAGATCCTGGATGGGGTGTAGCACGGTAAAGAAACGACGCGTGCAATCGCTTCACAACGCGTTGCGTCGGGGAGGCGCACGTGCCCGGGCCGTCGCAGTCGGGACGGTCGGGCCTGGAGTGGCCGACCACGATGCGGCGAAGCCGACGAATGATCCCGAGGGCCGGCAGACTGGCCTCCCGCCAAGCGACCATGGAGCGGCCGGAAGGCGTCCGACCTGGTCATCCGGACCTGGCGGAGACGTGTCGATGAAACCCTCTTTTTTCGACATATCGAGTTGACATGTCGACGGCATCGACATATTCTGTGGACATGTCGACAAAACAAGAGAATATCGACATGTCAGGATCTCCGCGATGGTCGCCCGATCAGCCCTGGAACAGCCTGCCGCCGTTGCCTCCGAGCGGAGACCTGGAATCCACGGAGGTCCTGAAGGCCTGTGTGACCGCTCGTGCAGCGCTTTCGGAGCTCAAGACCGCCTCCGACCTGCTCCCGAATCCGGCCGTCCTCATCAACACGCTTCCACTTCTCGAAGCGCAGTCCAGCTCCGAGATAGAGAACATCGTCACGACGTCCGATCGGCTGTTCAGATTCCTGGATGTGGACTCGGCGGCCGATCCGGCCACGAAGGAGGCGCTGAGATACCGGAAGGCGCTTCTCGACGGATACCGGTCCATTTCCGACCGGCCCTTGGCGACGCGTACCGCCGAGCGGATCGCGACGACCATCCTGGACGTCGAAACGAGCGTGCGAAAGGTCCCCGGAACGCGTCTCGCGAATCCGGCGACGGGTGCGACGATCTACACGCCACCGGACGGGGAGCGACGGCTGCGCAACCTGCTCGGCAACTGGGAGGGTTTCGTCCATGCGGACGACACCCTGGACCCGATCGTGAGGATGGCGATCGCGCATTACCAGTTCGAGGCTATCCATCCGTTTACCGACGGAAACGGTCGAACCGGTCGCATCCTGAACATCCTGTTGCTGGTCGACCGCGGGCTGATTGATCTGCCCGTTCTGTATCTCAGCCGGTACATCATCGGGCACAAGGCAGAGTACTATCGCCGTCTCCTGGCCGTAACCGAGTCCGGCTCGTGGAGCCCTTGGA
>JAHEEH010000170.1:2737-5377 GCA_024640835.1 Bacteroidota bacterium | reverse complement strand
GCCGCGCTGCGCCTTGCGGTGGCCCCGCTCGTGCACGGACTCTGGCGAACCCGCATCGACCCGGAGCAGATCTCAGCGGTGCGTGGCCCCTGCTTCCTGTACGGGAACCACTCGAACAACCTGGACGCCTTCATCTTCAATTCGTTCATGCCGTGGGGTGAGGTGTCGTCCGGGGTCCTCACGGCAGAGTACATGCGGGGAGGACCCGTCACCGCCGCCCTCAACGGCATCGGCATTCTCGCGACCCGAAAGCGGGTCGCCGAACCGCACCTGATCGGCCGGATCATGCGGCTTCTGGACGCAGGGCGCACGTTCTTCATCTACCCCGAAGGGGGCCGCAGATGGGATGGCCGGCCCCTGCCGTGGATCGAGTCCACGGCCAAGCTCTTCGCTCGGGTCGGCATTCCGGTCCACCCGATCCTCGTTCATGGATCGTACGTAGCCTGGCCCCGCTGGGCCCGCTATCCGAGGCCCGCCCGCATACGGGTCGAGGTCTTGCCGCCGGTGCCCCTCGACAGGGCGCTGACCGCGTCCGAGGCCGTGTGCCGTCTGGCTGCACCCATCGCGGCAGACGAGAACCTGCCCCCGGAGGATGTTCGCCCTCGATGGGCCTTTCGACCCGCCGACGGCTTCGAGAGGTTGCTGTATCGTGACCCGTCGACCGGCCGACATGGCGGCCTCTTCACCCCGGACGGACACCGGATCGTGAACGCAGAGGGCACGATTCGCTGGCGCATGCTGGCCGACTCCCGCATTCTGGACGAACGATCGGGCGACGTGATGCTCACCGGCGACCTGTACGATGCGATTCGCGCCCTTCCCTTCGTTCCCGCTCCCGACGGAAGCCTTCTCCGCAACACCGTGGAGTACCACTCCGGCCCTCCGTACAGGCATGCGGAGCATCACGGGCGGGCACAACTCGTACTGTACTCCGATCGTCTCGAAATCCGTAGTGACCGGAGAGGCCTTGTCCTTCCGGCAGAAGAGGTCAGGTCAGCCGAGGTAGAGCGCAACTTCAAGCTGGAAGTCGGCCACGGGGACCTCGTGTTGCGTTTCGATTTCGTGTACGGCGGCAGCGCGCTCCAGTGGCAGGATATCCTGGCGGGGCGGACCGAGCTCGGCAAACTGGCACCCCACTCCGCCTGATCCCATGGAATCCTGGACCCTGTCGGCCACTCTTGGCGATGTCTTTCTGGACGTCGCGTTCATAGGGAGCTGCCTGCTGGTAGCGATCCTCCTGAGGCGGTTCGTCCCGGTATTCCAGGAGTACCTGGTACCCGCATCCCTGATCGCGGGCTTCGTCGGGTTGGCCGCCGGACCCGAGGTGCTCGGCGTCATCGTCTTTCCCATCGAGCGCATGGGCGCCTATGTCTACCACCTTCTCGCGCTGACCTTCATCTGTGTCGGCCTGCACGGCGGCGGGGCCCGGCACACGTACGGGGCCGTGAACCTGGGTTTCATGCAGGTCATGTCGATGCTGCTTCAGGGCATCCTCGGGATCTCGATAGCCGTCACCGTGATGTTGCTGCTGGATGGGGGCGTGCAGCCGGCATCCGGGATGCTGCTGCCCCTCGGCTTCGCGATGGGGCCGGGCATCGCCTACTCCATCGGACGATCGTGGGAGGCCTACGGGTTCGAGCAGGCCGCGTCCGTAGGGCTCACCCTGGCGGCCATCGGGTTCCTCGCGGCGTACTTCGTCGGCGTTGCGCTCGTAAACCGCGGAATCCGACGTGGCATCGCGGGGCGAGAAGCCTCCGGGGGCGTGTCCCGGGCCGAGCGCACGGGGATTCGTGATGAGGACTCCCGGCCGGAGGCGGGCCGATTGACCTTCTTCCCCGGTGCAATCGAACCCCTCGCCTTTCACCTGGCCGTGGTCGGTGCGATCTACCTGGCCACCTACTGGCTGACCGGCCTGATCGCCTCGGGACTGGTGTACGCCGGACTGGAAGCCGAGGTACCGGTCGCCTGGTCATTCCACTTCATCCTGGCAAACCTCATCGCGCTCGCGTCCCGACGTCTGCTCCGGCTCGCCGGCGCCGACGGCGTCTTCGACGACGGCATGCTGCATCGGCTCACGGGCCTCATGGCCGACTTTCTCATCGCCGTCTCCATCATGGCCATTTCGCTCAGCATGGCCTGGCGCTACGCCCTGCCCATCGCGCTGATGAGCGTCCTGGCAGTCGTGATGACCTATTTCACCCTGCGGTATGCCTCCGAGCGTGTTTTCACTACCTACCGTTTCGAGCGATTCGCCGGGATGTTCGGAGAAATGACCGGAACGGTGACGTCCGGCCTCGCGCTCATTCGCATCCTGGATCCGGAATACCGATCGCCGGTCGCGCAGGACCTGGTCCTCTCGAGCGGCATGGCCCTCGGCCTCGGCTTTCCTCTCCTGATGATCATCAACCTGCCGTTCACCGTATTCGAGGGCAGGCTCGAGGGCATCTTCGTCGTCGCCGGTCTGATGCTGGGGTACCTCGCCGTGATTCTCGTGGCGTGGCGTCTGTTCCTCAGGCGATCCGCCGGAGGGTATCCGGACGCCTGATCCCGTGTGCTTTCACCGCAGGTTCCGGAACCTGTCGGATGCTCGCGGCTCCAACGGCCTTCACCCGGAACACAACCAGACCACATGAAAGCAAT
>JAHEEH010000170.1:580-2727 GCA_024640835.1 Bacteroidota bacterium | reverse complement strand
TCTCGCGCCCAGGTTGACACCGTAGCCGCACCGGAGCCGCGGCTCAGTCCGCTGGCGCTCGCGGCAACGCACCTCGGAAGCACCTATGTGAAGGTGCACTACAGCTCGCCGAGGGTCCGACACCCGGAAACCGGCGAGCCTCGCGTCATCTTCGGCGAGCTCGTCCCGTTCGACAAGGTCTGGAGGACCGGAGCGAACGAGGCGACGGAAATCACCTTCTCGTCCAGCGTGATGTTCGGCGGTGAGCACGTACAGGCGGGCACGTATGCACTCTACACGATTCCGGGACCGGAGACGTGGACGGTGATCCTGAATTCCGCCGTCGGGGAGTGGGGCGCCTTCTCGCACGATGAGTCAAGGGACGTCGTGAAGGTCCAGGCCCGGGTCGATCACGACGTCGCGTTTCACCAGGCCCTGACCATCGCGTTCGAGGAAACCTCGCTCGGAACCGATTTGAGCCTGACCTGGGAGCACACGCGCGTGCGTGTTCCCATCATGGCCCACTGAGCCTTTCAGAACCGTACCGTGACCTCCAGCGACGGCTGGAATCCGAGATCGTACACGTCCACGTTCGCGGTTTCCGTCAGGCGACCGGTCTGCTCGCTCGATACCAGTACGGGCACGGCGGTACGATACCAGACGTTCTTGCGATCGTAGGCATTGTACAGCCCGAATCGGACCAGGGCTCTACGGCCGATTCGCGCCGAGAAGGTGACGTCGAGCCGGTGATACGGTGAGAGCCGGTGGGCTTCCGTCGAATCCTGGCGGGCGAGCGTGTTGACCGCACCACTGGCCACGGACCACGTGGCCGTGGCTTCGAACCCGCGTCCCAGGTCGGCTCGGAGGGACAGGCTCCCCGTGTGGGGCCTGTCCCACCATGCCGGAAAACTCTCACCGAGATTGAGGCCCGGATGCGAAATCACCGTGCGGGACCTCGTATAGCTGTTTACCACGCTCACGCGGCCGACGTCGTATCTCAGCATCAGTTCGAGGCCGCGCGCCGTTCCCCGGGCGTCCCAGAGCCAGGGACGGGCGAGCTCCCCGAGCCTGCTCGAAGGCGAGTAGCGGGCCGTGAGCTCGTGCAGCCGCAGGTTCCGGTAGTCCTTGAGAAAGGCCTCCGCCTGGACGAACACCCGGCGGAACGGCCGAAGGTGGACGCCGCCCGTGAAATAGTCGGCCCGGGTCGGCCTCTCGCTGCCGCCGGAGAGGGTCCAGATGTCGACGGTCGGCTCGTGCTCGAGCGCGATCCGGTACAGGAACTGGTAGTTGCGGCTCGCTCCGACCATCAGGCGCACGGCGTTGGACACGGCAAGGCGCAGATCGAATCGCGGGCTCAGCCCCCAGTGGTTGCCGAGCGTGAAGTGGTGCGCCCTGACGCCGACGTCGAATCCTGCGGGCGATCCGACGGGCGTCGCATACGAGACGTAGGCGTCTGCGCGCAGGGCATGCTGATGCACGACGAAGCCCGAACGCTCCAGCCCGGTCTCCTCGTAGGTATCGTCGAAGGCGTTCATCTCGCCACCGGCCGACCAGGTGCCGCCGGCCCGCCCCGTCCACGATACGGACTCCGCCAGCCGCCACTGATCGAGCTCGGTATCGGCCGAGAACAGGCCGATCCGCCATTGCGGTCCACCGCCGCCGCCCTGCGGTCGGCCGCTGGAGTTCGAGTCCGGGAAGACGAAGTCCGCTCGCTCGTAGGATCCGGAGAACCGCGTGTAGCCTACCGAAAGGCTCGAAAGGGCCCTCGAGCCCAGGGATCGCTTCCAGGTGATCCCCGTGGTCGCGTTGCCCCACCGATGGTCCGCGTCCGCCGAACGCAGGACCGTCTGACCGCCGCCCTGTCCCTGACCTTGACCCGCGGCCAGTCGCAGAACACGCTCCGCGTCGAGGACCGCCTCGTCACCGCCGGCGTATCCACTCAGTACGATCTGGTCTCCCCTTCGCGACTCGATGACCACCTTCCCGTGCACGTCGAAGTACCGCGCTTCCGGATCACTCCGCTGCAGAAGACCATCTCCACGCAACGTCGCGCCCTCCTCCGGGGTCGAGTGTTCCCGGTGCACGTCCAGGCCGTATGACACCAGCGCATCGTTCCCCAACCAGTCGATGGCCGAAATGATGGATCGCCTTCCCGAAACCAGCCAGCT
>JAHEEH010000170.1:0-569 GCA_024640835.1 Bacteroidota bacterium | reverse complement strand
CCGCCTGGATGGCATCCTCGTTGAACGCGTCGAACATGCCGAAAAGGTGCGATTGCCCGTAGACGGGCATCCCGTCCAGAAGCACCTGGAAACCGTCCGAACGACTCCCGCGAACGGTCAGTCCCTCGCTGACGGCGGAGGACACGGATACCGAAGGGAGAGTCTGAAGCGACCGCAGAACGCCGCTCTCGCCGAGCGGCGCCAGGGAGCCGGGCTGCATGAGGTGGTGCCAGGTCGTATCGAGGCCCGACTGGAGCATGGTTCCGCGAACCATCACCTCGGCCGCCTGGACGGCCTGCGGCTTCAGACGCACGGACAGTTCGGAAGGCGGGTTCGTGGGGTCGATCCGGACCCTCTCGGCACCGTAACCGAGAAATGAGACGGTCACATCCACGGGTCCGGACCCCACGGGAAGGCTCAGCCTGAACGCGCCAGATTCGTCGGTGATGGCACCGCGCAGTCCGGACTCGGATGGCCAGGAAACGGTTGCATACGGAAGCCGGATGCCGGTCTCCGAGTCCAGGACCGATCCCTCGACGACAGCCGGCGACGGCTGACCGACCTTGCTC
>JAHEEH010000169.1 GCA_024640835.1 Bacteroidota bacterium | reverse complement strand
CCTACAACAGTGTCCGAAATTTGCCTACTGGGACCACTACCGCGAAGTCATCAAATGACCCTATGTTTCGAATCCAGATAGACGTACTCTCCCGCCGTCTGCCCAACCGCGCTTGATGCAATGCGTCATTACCTACCGGCCGGCATGTGCCCACCCGATGCAGGACGATCGCGGTGCTCCAGTTCCCCCTATTCGGCCGGGAGCCGCTCGGTCGCGGGCGGCACGGGCCGTGCGGCTTTCCGCTCCGCTTCAACCAACTGCTTCACTTCCATGGAATTCCGGCAGGGCCTGACCCGACTGCTCACGATCGGAGTGCTTCTTCTCGCCGGCGCCTTCTGGTTCGCCCGGCCCGCCGTGGCGGGACCCACGGGGAAGATTGCCGGAACCGTCACCGTCGAAGGGACCGGGGAGGTGCTCCCCGGCGTCCAGATCGTGATCGACGGAACCACGATCGGCACGACGACCGACCTGGACGGTCATTACCAGATCATCGGCGTGAAGCCGGGCACGTACGTGCTGGTGTTCCGGTTCGTCGGGTTCGTCGAGACCAGGGTGCAGAACGTCCAGGTCATCATCGACAAGACGACCACGATCGACATCGAGATGCACGAGGAAGTGATCCAGGGGGAGGAGATCGTCGTGACGGCCGAGCGCCCGATCGTCCAGATGGACCGCACGACGACCACGTCGTTCGTGGATGAGGCCCAGATCGCCGCGCTGCCGGTCGTATCCATCGGCCAGGTCATCAACCTGCAGGCCGGCGTCGTGGATGGACACTTCCGCGGTGGCCGGTCCGGTGAGGTCTCCTACCTCGTGAACGGCGTGCCGATCAACAATCCGTATTCGAACTCGGCGGCGTTCGAGGTCGAGAAGAACATGATCGCGGGCCTGGAGGTCATCTCCGGCGTCTTCAACGCGGAGTACGGCCAGGCCATGTCGGGCGTGGTCAACATCGTGACCAAGGACGTGTCTCCGAACTGGTCCGGCAGTTTCTCGACGGAACTCGGAGGGATCGCGAGCAACCGGGAAATCGAGTACGTCACGCGGCTCGTCGATCCGGGAGCCGGCCTGCGCGTGGAGAACTTCCAGTCCGAGATGTTCAACTACTCGGAGGTGGCCGGCTTCCCCGGCCGACAGGACTTCCAGCTCTCGCTGGGCGGCCCGGTCCTGCGGGACAAGTTCGGCGTCCGCCTCACGGGACGGTACTGGTTCGAAGAGGGTCACGTGATCGGCCGCCGCCTGTTCCTGCCCGCCGACTCCTCGATGAACCTGAATTCCGGCAATCCGGCCAGCTGGCTGATCGAGTCCAACGGGGACCAGGCGTTCGTGCCGTCGCACAACGAGCGGTACTCGTTCAACGGCACGTTCATCTACCGCATCACGCCGAAGATGAACCTCGAGTACAACCTGATCTACCAGAACGGGAAGGGCCGCGGCTCCAACCACCAGCAGAAGTACGTCCCGGATGGCATCAACCGGTACTTCTTCAACAGCCAGTTCCACCTGGTCGGGCTTCGCTACACCATGAGCAACAACTCGTTCGCGACGCTCAACTACTCGTTCCTCCGTGACAAGGGCTCCTCGCGCCTGTACGACGTCCCGACCGACTTCCCGGACACCCACGTGCTGAGCACGGATCTCGTGGCGTCGCAGTTGGGGGGCCTGGAGGGCGCGCACGCGTTCGACGTGGCCGGCAACGACCTGTACGTGGGCAGCGATCAGACGGACACGCATACGATCCTGGGCGACTACACGAACCAGATCACGCGCGTCCACCAGGTCAAGGCGGGCTTCATGGGCCGCTTCCACTACCTGAACAACGGCAACTTCGGGATCGAGATCGGGAGCCAGACGGGCTGGCTGCCCATGCCGTCGGTGAACCAGTACGGGCGCGACACGCTCCAGACCCGTCCGTACGAGATCGCGGCGTACATCCAGGACAAGATGGAATTCCGGAACCTGATCGTGAACGCCGGGATCCGGTTCGACTACTTCGAGCCGGACAAGGAGATTCCGGTGGACTGGACCCAGGCCGGCAACCTGCTCATTCCGGTCTACAACACCGAAGGCGACACCACCGGAACCACGTCCAACCGGCAGGACGGGCCGGCCCGCTGGCAGTTCAGCCCGCGCGTCGGCATCGCGTTCCCGATTTCCGCCGGCGGCGTGATCCGGTTCTCCGCGGGCCTGTTCTTCCAGATCCCGCAGCTCTCCATCCTGTTCCAGAACCCGAACTACGAGATCAACCCGCAGGCGTCGAACGTGAACTTCGGGAATCCGGCCCTGGACCCGGAGCGGACGCTGCACTTCGAGATCGGACTGCAGCAGCAGCTCACGGACAAGATGGGTCTGGAGCTCACGATGTTCTCGAAGGACATCCGGAACCTGACGGGCGTGGAGATCCGTCGGGACGTCGAGACGACCGCGTTCTTCGTGCGCTACATCAACCAGGACGTGGGCACCTCCCGGGGCATCACGCTCTCACTGTTCCAGCGTCCGATCGGAGGTATCTCCTGGGACGTCGACTACACGCTGCAGTTCGCCGACGGTACGTCGTCGAATCCGAACGAGGCCTTCGACCGGTACCAGGCCGGCCAGGAGGAGATCTACACGATGACCCGCCTGGACTGGGACCGCCGGCATGTGCTGACCAACAGCGTCACGGTCAACCCCGTACAGGCGCTCTCGGTCACGCTGATCAACCGGTACCAGACCGGTGCTCCGTACACCAGCGTGCGGCAGGACGTCACGTCCTACGTCAAGAACAACCTGGACCGTCCGTCGAGCTTCACGTCCGACCTGAGGTTCTACTGGAGGCCTCCGTACGTGAACGGTCTGTCGGTCACGGCCCAGGTGGACAACCTGTTCGACGCCATGATCCACTACGGCGTGTACTCCGACACGGGCCGGGGAGACGAGTCGGTGGAGATGGAGCGGCTGCGCCGGACCAACAGCCAGGTGGGCGGGGTCAATACCCTGGACGAGTATTACTACAACCAGGGCTGGTTCTCGGCGCCGCGCCGTGTGACCATCGGCCTGCGGTACGACTTCTGAGCCTGAACGCATGCACCACAAGACCTTGAACGAATCGGGCAACGCGAGGCAGGTGCTTCGCACAGCGATACCGAACATGCTGCAAACGAACTGGTCTCTCATCACGCGCCGGCTGCTGGGTGCAGCGGCGGCCGTCGTGCTCACCCTGGTCGGCGCCACGCCGGCCCTGGCCCAGGAAGGCACGAGCATTCCGCCCGAGTACCGGGGCACGGACACCGCCATCGCGCGAGGCATCCTGGACGGCAACCTGATCGAGACCAACTTCCGGAACCACGGAGAGGTCTCCCGCTGGAACGACATTCCGTTCGGCGTGTGGCCACGCTCCATCGGGGGTCGGCACATCGACGGCATCGCCGTGCTCGTGCTGGGCCGCGTTCACGGGGAGCGCGCGAAGTGGACCGCGCCGCCCTACGAGTTCTGGGCCCCGGGCACGCCGGACACCGTGATCAACCCGGTCAGTGTCAAGTACCGCGACGCCGGCACGTATGTCGGTCCGGAAGGCAAGATCTGGGGATGGCTTCCGCTCCCGGGGTTCCACAACGAGTTCCGGCGGAATCCCGTCACGCTTCAGCGCGAGCCCACGCCGGCGCTCAGCGACGACCCGTCGTCGTGGCCCGCGTTCTGGCCCGACAAGCTGCAGGAGGAGGATTCGGGTTGGCCAGGGTACTGGAACGGCATGGGAGGCAAGAGTGTCTTCAGCGCCGACCTGGAGAGCTTCTACGTCATGGACGACTATGGCGACTACAACTACCACATTCGCACGAGCACCGGTCGGCCGTACAGCCAGTACGGCATCTTCTATCCAGACCCGGCCGACTCCACGAAGGGTGGCATGGCGCTCCAGATGAACGTCCGCATCCTCCAGTGGGCCAACATCCTGGCCGAGGACACGATGTTCCTGATCTACCGGATCACGAACACCGGCGCCCAGAATTACGGGGAGTACGTCGAGACCCGGAACGGTCCGGAGAAGACGGGACTGTATTTCGCGCAGTTCGTGGACTACGGTCTCGGCAACGTGGAGGCCGACGAGAGCGCGGCGTTCAACCCCCAGCTCGACATCGCGTACGGATGGGATCACGACGGCATCGGCGAATACGCGACCGGCGGCACCTACAAGCTGGGCTATACCGGGTTCGCCTTCCTGGAGAGCCCCGCCCGGGCGAACGACGGCCTGGACAACGACGAGGACGGCATCACGGACGAGCAGCGATTCGGAGGGCCCGGCATCCGCATCGTCGGGCGGGACGCGATCCGGTCGTTCGTCGAGTCCAACTACGACATGCTGCTCTTCGAGACGCACTACGGTCCGCTCGAGGAGCGCCCGGCTTATCTCCACGAAGTCTGGTGGACGGGCGACGAGAACCTGGACTGGGTGGGCTACGAGGACTCCAACGAGAACGGCCAGTTCGATCCCGGAGAGCTCGTGAACGACGACTACGGGCGTGACGGCCTCGGGCCGTTCGACCTGGCGTACGAGATGCCGGACGAGGGAGAGGGGGACGGCATCCCCACCATCCGGGAGCCGAACTTCGACGAGCTGGACGTGGACGAGAGCGACCAGATCGGTCTTACCGGGTTTCACCTGAGCTCCAGGCCCTACTACGAGGCCGGAGACAATCTCAGGGACGACACGTGGATGTGGCTTCGGGTTCGGGATTCGCAGTTCGAGCTCGGCGAGGAACCGGCCACCCTGGTGGCGGACGTGGAGCCCTTCCTGAACTTCAGTTCGGGCCCCGTGGACCTCAGGAACCAGAAGACCGACTTCTTCTCGACCGCGTGGATCTTCGGCGAGGACGAGCCTGACTTCTACCGCAACCGGGAGGTGGTCCAGCGGATCTACAACGCGGACTACCGCTTCGCCCAGCCGCCCATCGCACCGACCATCAGTGCGCAGGCGGGCGACGGCTACGTGATCCTGTCCTGGGACACCCTGTCGGTCGTGAGCTACGACCGGTTCACCCAGGAGTTCGACTTCGAGGGATACAAGCTGTACAAGGGCACCGACAACCTGCTGCAGGACGCGAAGCTGGTCACCGACGTCTACGGCATCGCCCAGTACTACAAGCCCCTGAAGCGGTGGGACCTCGACAACGGCATCGAAGGGACCGTGCCGGTCCTCGAGCACACGGCGCAGTACGACCTGGGCAGTGACACGGGACTCGAGTTCTCGTACATCGACCGCAACGTCACCAACGGGAAGACCTACTACTACGCCCTGGTCGCCTACGACCGTGGTTTCGTGCCGTCCGCGTCCGCCCTGAATCCGAACGCGGCGCCGGTGGATCCCCAGGAGAACACGTTCAACGTGTCGGTGGACCAGGGAG
>JAHEEH010000168.1:2936-5386 GCA_024640835.1 Bacteroidota bacterium | reverse complement strand
GTCCGACATGCTCGGCCGGCGTGGTGGCCATCTCGAAGTACCCCGCGTTGACCGCGACGCAGACGCCAGGCTCGCCGGCAAAGTCGGTCACGCTCTCCTTGCGATCCTCGTCGTCGGAGACGGTCACGCGCGTTCGGATCGAGGGGTCACGCTCATCAATGCGGACGTACCATGCCCGCAGAGGCAGGCTGTCGTTGATCCCTCCATACACCCGGATGCCGTCCGGCAACAAAGCGTTGAGCGAGTCCACCGGCTGCCAGTGCAGGGGAAGGTTCGACTCCGCCTCCTGGCGGGCCGTGCATCCCGGAAGAGCGATGGGGGCCAGCAGGACACCGGCCAGCAGCGGAAGGAAACGGGTCATGGCCATGGGGTCGGTCCGCGGAAGGCTCGAGGTCGTTTGGCCCCAAGGTACGGGCCAGGGTTTCCGCGTCGTGCATCTCCGGGCCGGGCCGTGCGTACATGTGCATCGTTCGCCACGAAGCATACTCCGACCTTGCCCGTTCGCGATGCCTCGGCCGCGGGGATATTCCCCGCCAGGAGCTTTCTCCGTGCCGGGGCGACGGCCCTCGCAGCATGGCCGATCCTCTTCCCGACGGGTGCCGCCGCGCAGTCAGGCTCTGCGCCCGGAGGCGGGACCGCGCCGCCCCCGACGCGATACGAGGTGACGGCCGTCTTCGTGGACGAGCCTCCCACGATCGACGGCCGGCTGGATGACGAGGCCTGGAAGGGCATCGAGCCCATTACGGAGTTCATCCAGAGCTGGCCGGACGACGGAGAGCCGGCGACCGAGCGGACGGAGGTATCTGTCGCTTTCGACCGCGATTTTCTGTATTTCGGATTCCGATTCCGGGATCGGGAACCCCACCTGATCCGGGCGAAGAACCTGGAGCGGGGCGGCCGCAACGACAAGGACGACCATGCCTATATCGGTCTCGATACCTATCTCGACAGGAAGAACGCGTACCTGTTCGAGATGAACGCCCTCGGGACCCAGGACGATGCGACCGTCCAGGACGAGACGATCACCATAGACGCTTTCTCGTGGGATGCGGTGTTCGAATCCGAGACGGTGATAGACGAGGAAGGATGGACCATGGAGGTCTCCATCCCGTTCCGGCAGCTTCGCTTCCCCGACGGGGATGATCTCACGTTCGGCCTGATGCTCTCCCGGATGATCAACCGGAAGAACGAACGCTCCCTCTGGCCGCCCATCGGCCTGGAGTACGGGCATCCTTTCAACGCCATGGCGACCGTTTCCCGGTACGGCCTCCTGCGCGGGCTGAAGAACATCCGTCGCGGCCACAACATCGAGATCAAGCCCTATGTGATCACGGGCGCCCAGCAGGCACGTCCCGACCTGGTGTCCTCGGACCTCGAGGATTCGTTCACGCGGGATCTCGGGGTTGACGTCAAGTACGGCATTTCGTCGTCCCTCACCCTGGACCTGACGGTGAATACGGATTTCGCGCAGGTCGAGGCGGACAACGTCCAGATCAACCTGGATCGCTTCAGTCTCTTCTACCCGGAGAAACGCGAGTTCTTCCTGGAGCGGGCGGGGCTGTTCGAGCACGGCAACCCACGCTCCACGCAGACCTTCTTCTCGAGACGTATCGGCGTCTCCGAGCAGATCCTGGCCGGGGCGCGCCTGACCGGCCAGGTCGGACCGTTCTCCGGCGGGCTGCTCAACATCGAGACCGGGGACCGGATGGGAGACCTGTTCGGGCTCGGCTCCACCAGCAACGCGGTCGCCCGGATCCAGGCCGGCCTGTCCGACCGGGCCGCCGCGGGTGCCATCTTCACGAACCTCGAGCAATCCGGCCGCTCGAACCAGGCGCTGGGTCTGGATGCGCAGGTCCGGTTCGGAGGCCAGAGCGGCGTTGCCGGGTGGATCACCAGGGTATGGGATTCGGATCCGCTCCTGGACGATGCGGCCGGAAGCGTGTCCGCGCGGCTCCAGAACGATCTCTACGGCGCGGCGGCGACCTTCACGTCGGTCGGGAGGCGATATTCGCCCGCGCTGGGATTCGTGCGCCGTCGCGACATGCGGGAGTACTCGGGCCGGCTGCGGTTCTCACCGGCCGTCCGGTCCGGTGCGCTCCCGATGATCCGGCGGCTCCAGTTCCAGTCGGACTACGACTACATCGAGGGTCAGGACGGCGAGTTGCAGTCCACCGGGCTCGCGCTGCAGGCAGCGGTCGAGTTCGAGGATCGCGATCGCCTTGAATTCGGATACCAGCGGGAGTTCGAACGGTTGACCGAGTCGTTCTTCATTCAGCCGGACGCCGAGATCGTCCCGGGTGACTACACGAACACCGAGTACAGGTTGTCGGCGGCAACGGACCCGTCGAGATCCGTGTTCGGCACGGCCCGCGTGTCGCGGGGCTCGTTCTTCGAAGGGGACAGGACCGATATCGGGGCCATGTTCGGGTGGCGCCAGTCCCGTCACCTGG
>JAHEEH010000168.1:0-2926 GCA_024640835.1 Bacteroidota bacterium | reverse complement strand
GAGTGAATCACTCGCTGATCGATCTTCCCATCGACAACGGATCGTTCTCGGCCACGACGATGACGGCGAATCTCCTGGGCGCGGTCAGCAGGAAGCTCTTTGCGAAGGCGCTCGTCCAGTACGACAATTTCACCCGCGACCTGCAGGCGAACATCCGGGTCGACTGGATCCACACGCCGGGCAGCGACCTGTTTCTCGTCTTCAATACCCTGTATCACGTCGCGGGAGACGACGACCTTCCGTTCGATCCGCGCCGCGACGTCGTGCTGATGGACCGGGTGGGCGTGGCCAAGCTGACCTACCTTGTCCTTCTCTGAACACCATCGACCTGCATGGGGGTCCGAATGAAACGTCTAATGATCGGGGCCGGCCTGCTCGTTGCAGTCCTGGCCGGCTGCTCGGGGCAGAAGGGCGAAATCGACCAGGATCGCGTGACACGGGTGATCACCGCCCTGGCATCCGACGACATGCGAGGCCGGGACTCGTTCACGCCGGACGGCATGCGCGCCGCCGAGTTCGTGGCTTCGGAGTTCGAAGACGCGGGTCTCGAGCGGATGGACGGCCTGGACGGATACCTGCAGCGGTTCTCCCTGTGGTCCGTGGCCCCGGAGAGCGTCAGGGTGACGCTGAACGGCGTGGCCTACCCGGCCGAACAGGTGGCCGCGAGCCTCGGCACGGAGGTGATTCACTGGACGCTGGGCGCCGGCCCGCTGGTCACCGTGGCCGGCGAGGACGAGAGCCTGTTCCAGGCCTTTCGCCGGGTACGTTCCGAAGAATCGGACGGCATCCTGATCGTTCCGACGGCTCAGACGGAGATGTTCCAGCGCCTGCGCGGCTACCTGTCCCGCCCGGGCCGGATCACCGATCTCGCGGCCGCCACCAACCTCGTCGTCGTGCTGTCCGACGTGGTCGAGGTGCGGGACTTCACCATCGATGCGACGGCCGTCGTGTCGGAGACCCCCCTGGTCAATGTCGTGGGGGTGGTTCCGGGGAGACGGACCGACGAGCAGGTGCTCTTTGGTGCCCACTACGATCATATCGGGATCGTGGCGCCGGTCGACGGCGACTCGATCGCCAACGGTGCGAACGATGACGCATCCGGCACGGCCGCCGTGGTCGAGCTGGCCCGCCATTTCCGGGCGATGGGCACCCCCGAGCGCACGCTGCTCTTCGTCGCGTTCGCGGCGGAGGAGTCCGGAGGCTTCGGGTCGAGCCACTTCGCCGAGTCCATCGTTCCCGACCAGGTGGTGGCGATGTTCAACATCGAGATGATCGGCAAGCCGGCCGTCGAGGGACCGAATACCGCGTGGATTACGGGATTCGACCGGTCGGATTTCGGCCCGATTCTCCAGAATGCGGTCGAGGGGACGGAGTACTCGTTCTACCCCGATCCCTATCCGGATCAGAACCTGTTCTTCCGATCGGACAACGCCGTCTTCGCGCAGAAGGGTATCCCGGCCCACTCGATCTCGACGACGCCGATCGACGTGGACCAGGACTACCACGCCGTGACGGACGAGGTCGGGACCCTGGACCTGGAGCACCTGACCAGCACGATCCGCGCCATCGCGACCGGTGCGTCGCCGATCATCTCGGGCGACGCGACACCGACGCGAATCGTCATGGAGGCCGAGCAGCGCTAGGACGTCAGGCCGGCACGATGTTGAAGTTCGCGCTGAAGACGTTCGTCGGATCGTACCGGGCCTTCACCTGGGCGAGGCGGTCGTAGTTCGCGCCGTAAGCGGCCCGGACGCGATCCTCCTCGTCCGCGGTGATGAAGTTCACGTAGACGCCTCCGGTCGCGAACGGCGTGCAGGCCTCGAAGGCCTCGCGGGCCCAGCCGATGCATCGCCCGTCGTCGGCCGCGTCCTCCCATCGACCGTGTATGTTCATCACGAACCGGGCGTCGCGATGGGGATAGGCCGTCGCCCCTCCGTCCGGCTGCGAGGCGGCCCCGCCCATGGCCGCAATGAACACCTCGCACTGTGGCGAGGGAAGGCTCGACGCAACCTCGAGGGCCACGTCGATGAACCCGTCGGCAAGGCGATGGAAGTTGTGCGACTTCCAGTAGTTGCGCGCCCCGGGAGTCAGCAGCGGATCGAACGCCTGCTGCCATGCCGCGAAGGGTTGAACGCCCACGTGGCTTCCGAGCACGGTGCCGAAATGCTCCAGGGGTCGAACGAGCGCTGCGCCCACGGCCGGATCTCCCGCATGGGCCAGGGCGAGCACGATCACGTCGGTACCGTGAACCGACTCGGGAAGGAAGGGAAGGGGAGGCGCCTTCCGCAGGACGACCCACACCGTAAGGTCGTCGGGAGCCTCGTCCATGAACGCCCGGTACTGCCGGAGCACGGCCTGACCCTCGGAGTGCGGGTACACGAAGAGCCCGCTGAGAAGGTCTGGACCAATGGGGTGCAGCCGGAACTCGAACTTCGTGACGACCCCGAAATTCCCGCTCCCTCCGCGCAGCGCCCAGAAGAGATCGGGGTGTTCCGAGGCGCTGGCGCGTACCACCTGGGCATTCGCCGTCACGACCTCGGCGGAGAGGAGGTTGTCCGCGGTCAGTCCGTGCTTCCGGCTGATCCAGCCAAAACCGCCTCCGAGGGTCAATCCTCCGATTCCGGTCGTGGAATTGATGCCGACGGGCGTTGCCAGGCCGTGGGCCAGGGTGGCCGCATCGAGATCCCCGAGCGTGGCTCCGCCTTCGACGGTCACGCGCCGCGCCTCCGGTGAGACCCGGACGGCGGTCATGCCCGACAGGTCCAGAAGGAGGCCGCCGTCGCAGGTTCCCTTGCCTCCGATGTTGTGCCCCGCGCCGCGCACGGCGAGCGGGATGCCTTCCGACCTGGCGAATTTCACGACCCGCACCGCGTCTTCGGTGCCCGCGCACCGCGCGATGATCGCGGGACGCTTGTCGATCATCGCG
>JAHEEH010000167.1:3617-5387 GCA_024640835.1 Bacteroidota bacterium | reverse complement strand
GGCCAACACGGCGTCCAGGCGGGCCAGGAGCGGTTGAACGGCCGACTCCAGGTCGGCAAAGCGCTCGTAGTCGCCGGCCGTCGGCCGCCCGTACGCCGAGATGACGTGCGAGTACAGGTACGCCAGCTGGTCGTCCAGCATGGGCGGGAAGTTGATCGGGTCCTGCCCGGTCTCGGATTTCGTCTGGATCAGGTCCTCCTCGATGGCGTCGAGCTCGTCCGCGATGCGGTCGCGAACGGACTCGAGCGAGTCGACGATCGCCTCGTCGAAGTCCCCGTCTGCGAGGCGATCGGTCAGGTCGCCGGTCTGTTCACGAACGGAGCGGATCGAGCGGATCGCATCGTGGACCCGGGTGAGGTAGTCGCGCGTCCTGACGGCGAGCCCGAACTGCTCGACGAGATCGCTCCCGGTGACCTCGGTGAAGCGCGGGTCGGGGATGAGGGAGAATGATTCGGTCTGCGTGACCTCTCCGGCCGTCACCCGAAGCGCGTACTTCCCTGGTGGGGCCATCATGCCATCCGTGCGGGCGAGCGAGAACTGGGCGCCCTCCAGGACATCCGGCCCCGCATACCTTCGATTCCACACGAAGCGGTTCATGCCGTGGACGAGCTTCACCTTCTCCGTTTCGAGATCGTCGTCGGCTTCCTCCGGCTCCGCCGTCTCGTCGCCAGGCACCCCGGCGAATCGGCGGATCACCGCTCCCTCACCGTCAAGAATCTCGATGCGCGCCTCTGCCGTCACGTCGTCGGGCAGAAACAGGTACGCCACGACACCGGGATCGGAGTTCTGCGGCGCCCTTTCACCTCGGTACCCGCGCATCAGGGAGAGCGTGGCATCCGCTATGGGAAAGAGAAGAACGTCCGTGCGCGACGGCCCGTTCGCGAGCGACTGCAGATGGCTCACGTGGTCAAGCACCCAGAACGACCGGCCCTGCGTCGCCACGACGAGGTCGCCGCGGTGAACGGCCAGGTCCGTGACGGGCGTGCGCGGAAGATTCAGTTGGAGGCTCTGCCACGAGCGCCCCTCGTCGAACGACGCGTGCAGCCCGAACTCGGTCCCCGCAAAGAGGGTCGACGGGTGCGCGGGGTCGCGCCGCACCACGCGCACGGGCTCGTCATTCGGGATGCCGTTCTCGCCGTCCGTCAGCAGGTTCCAGGATGCGCCCCCGTCACGCGTCAGGAAGACGTACGGCCGGAAGTCGTCGTCCCGGTACCGGTAGACCGCCATGAGCACCTCTCCCGGCCGGCCGGCGACCAGGTCGATCGAGTTGACCGTCCCGCCGACCGGCATCTCCTGCGGCGTGACGTCCGTCCACGTGGCGCCTCCGTCCGTGGTCACGTGGACCCGTCCGTCGTCGGATCCCGCCCACAGTTCACCGGCATCGTCCGGTGACTCCTCCAGCACGAAGATGGTGTTGTAGACCTCGACGCCCGTATGATCGTGTTGCAGCGGGCCGCCCGGCAGGCCCTGTTGCGCTTCGTTGTCGGTCGTGAGGTCGGGAGAGATCGTCTCCCACGTCATGCCCCCGTCGCGCGTCCGGTGAACGTGGTTCGAGGCGTGGTACACCGTCGACGGGTCGTGTCGCGACACCAGGATCGGGGCATTCCACTGGAACCGGTAGCGCAGGTCGCGAGGCGCCGTACCGTCCTGCATCTGGGGATAGATGACGACGTCGCGGCGGTATCCCGTCGCGAAGTCCGAGCGGTCGATCTGGCCGATGTAATTGCCGGCCCACACCCGGTCGGGGTCCGTCGGGTCGACCGAGACATG
>JAHEEH010000167.1:0-3586 GCA_024640835.1 Bacteroidota bacterium | reverse complement strand
TCGATCGGGTCCAGGTCGGCGTCGTGCTCGGACGGCAGCGAAATGGTGGTGTTGTCCTGCTGCGCGCCGTACACCCGGTACGGCTCGCGTTCGTCCACCTCGAGCCGGTAGATCTCGGCGGTCGGCTGGTTGTTCATCGTGGACCAGCTGCGCCCCCCCGTCAGCGACACCTGCGCGCCGCCGTCGTCCCCGACCACCATGCGGTCGGGATGGCCCGGATGAATCCACAGCGCGTGCACGTCTCCGTGCGGCACCGACACGGATTCCCAGTTCGCCCCTCCATCGACCGATCGGTACATGCCGGTATTGAGCACGTAGAGCGTGTTTTCATCCCGCGGATCGGCGACGAGGTGGCTGTAGTACCAATGTCGCTGCCGGAATCGGCGATCCCGATTCACCTTCTTCCAGGTCGCTCCGGCGTCTTCCGACCGCCAGATCCCGCCCTCGGGATCGGCCGCGTTGACGAGCGCCCATACTCTCTCCGGCTTCGCGGGGGAGATGGCGAGACCGATCCTTCCGGTAAGACCGTCGGGAAGCCCGCCCCCCAGCTTCTTCCAGGTATCGCCCCCGTCCGCGGTCTTCCAGACACCCCCGTCGGTCGACGCGTCGATGAGCGTCCACGGCTTCCGCTCGACGCGCCAGAATGCCGCGTACAGCTCGCGCGGATTGGCGGGATTCATCACGAGGTCGACGGCTCCGGTCGAGTCGGAGACGTAGAGGACTTTCTCCCACGTTCCGCCGCCGTCCTTCGACCGGAACACGCCGCGATCCTCGTTCCGCCCGAACGGATTCCCGAGCGCCGCGGCGAAGACGCGATCCGGATCACGTGGATCGATGACGAGACGTCCGATCTGGCCGGCTCCCTTCAACCCGGCGAAGGTCCACGTCCGCCCGCGGTCCGTGGACCGCCACATGCCGCGTCCGATGCTCACGTTGCCCCGCACGCAGGCAGAGCCCGTGCCCACGTAGATCACGTTCGGGTCCCCCGGCGCCACCTCCACCGAACCGATGGACCCCACATCCAGGAATCCGTCGGTGACGTTCCGCCACGACTCGCCTGCGTCGTCAGTGATCCACACGCCGCCGCCCGTCGATCCCATGATGAAGTCGTACGGGCGATCGGCGAATCCGGATACGGCCGTCACCCGCCCTCCCCGGAACGGGCCGATCGATCGGAACTCGAACTTCTCCAGGAGAGCCGGGTCGATGGCGTCCTGGCCCTGGCGGGCGGATGCCGGCATCCAGAGAAAGATGGCGAGGAGGACGGAGAGGGAGACACGACGCATGGGGCGCACCTTCACGTGGGCTGTGGCGTGCGAGAGAATAGCAACCGGTGGGGAGATGTTCTGTCGGGGCTGGCCCCGCGCCGTGACATGCCGCCCTGCGGGCTACCGCGCACTCCCGGGGCGACTGCCCATGCGGGCGCTGCAGTGCGCTCGATGCCCGCAGGGCGGCACGCCCCGGCGCGGGTTCTTCCGGTCTGTGCGAAATCATCAGCCGCACTTCTCGATGCCGTTCGAGGGTGGGGCGTGCTCGGGGATATGCCGCCCTGCGGGCTACCGCGCACTCCCGGGGCGACTGCCCATGTAGGCGCTGCAGTGCGCTCGATGCCCGCGCGGCGGCACGCCCCGGCGCGGGTGCTGCCACCTGGCGCGAACATCCGCACTCCGGTACCGTGCCGCCGCAGATCCCTCGACGCGCGGATGCGGGAGCTTCGCCCCCGCGCGCCGCGCCGGCTCTCCACCCCCCTCGCGCCCCGGCCAGTGGGATTCGACAGGGAGCGGCACGCGTGCGAGCGGGCATCGAGCGAACTGCGGACCCGGGAGAGGCAGTCCGTATCGGGTGTGAGCGGTAGCCCGCGCAGCAGGCGTGCCGCGACCCCCTACTGGTCGAGGTATACCACCCCGTCCTTCATCACGAACGTCACATGCCCGAGCACGGTAATGTCCGCCAGTGGATCGGAGGGCACCGCGATGAGATCAGCGAGCATCCCGGCCTCGATCCTCCCCACGCGGTCCGTTTCGTACAGGAGATCCGCTGCGTTCACGGTGGCGGAGCGGATGGCGTCGATCGGAGACATGCCGTACTCGACCATCACCGGGAAGTCCACGGCGTTCGTGCCATGCGGGAGCGCCCCGGCGTCGGTGCCGTAGGCGATCCGGACTCCCTTCCGCAGCGCGCGGGCGAAGGTGTCGCGGTGCGCATCCACGATAGCGCGCGTCCGTTCGTCCCAGGTCTCGCGAGGTCCCTCGCCGAAATACACCGAGATCGTGGGGACCCAGAAGGTGCCCCGGTCGGCCATCTCATCCAGGATGACGTCGTCCAGGAGCATACCGTGCTCGACCGACCGGACGCCAAGCCTCACGGCGTCCAGGGCTCCCTGGCCGCCGTACGCGTGGGCGGCAACGGGCCGTCGGAATCTCGACGCCTCGCGAATGACGAGGGCGATCTCGTCGTGGGTGAATTGCGGGAGCGGCGTCATGTCCTCCAGGTGGATGTGGCGCGTGGTCCCGGTGGCGTACAGCTTGATCCAGTCGGTCCCGTACTTCACTTCGCGCCGGATTTCCTCGACGATGGCGGCCGGGGAGTCGACCAGGGCGCCGAACTGCGGGACGTCGATCTGCGGTGCGAGCCCGTCGGTGTTCATGTACCCGCCCGTAATCGACAACGCGCGGGTGGAGACCTGCATTCGTGGTCCCGGCACTACCCCGTCGTTGATGGCGTCGCGGACGGCAACGTCCGCCCAGTCCGCCCCCTCCGAGTCCACGTCACGGATCGTGGTGAAGCCGGCCAGGAGGGTCGCCCGTGCGGCGGCCACCGCCTCGGCGGTCCGGTAGGGAATCGACTTGAACAGGATCGGGTTGTTTACCGGATAGTCCGGCTGAATGCACAGGTGGGTGTGCGCATCGATCAGTCCGGGCAGGAGGATCGAATCACCGAGGTCGATGACCGAGGCTCCATCGGGCACCTCCAGGCCCGAGCCGGCCGCCACGATGCGATGGCCTTCGACGAGCACGACGGCGTCGGGAACGAGCCGGCCACCGACCACATCGAGCATGGCCGATGCCCGGATCACGGTCGACGCCGATGATTGCGCCGCGGCGGGCAGGGTGACGGCGAGACACGTGGCGATCAGCGAGGCAGAGAAACGACGGATCATGGCGGAACGCGGATGGTGATCGGCGAACGATACGCAAACGCGGAATGACCTGGAGGATGGACCGTGCGGCGCTTCCGTACCCCGGGTAGTCGCTCCGAAGTCGGCTCACCCCGATATTGCCCACAACACTTCCGATCGACCCTCCATGAAGCGTATACCGTCCGCCCTTGTCCTGCTCTTCTGTTTCGTCTGCGGATCCGATGCCCAGTCCCTCGCGGAGGTCTCACGCACGCTCGACTTCCGGATGGTCGGGCCGACACGCGGTGGACGCGTGACCGCGGTGACAGGGCACGCCGCAACGCCGGGCACCTTCTACATGGGGGCCACGGGCGGAGGGGTGTGGAAGACGACCGATTACGGGCAATCGTGGCAGAACGTATCGGACGGGTATTTCGAGTCGCCCTCCATAGGATCGATCGACGTCGC
>JAHEEH010000166.1 GCA_024640835.1 Bacteroidota bacterium | reverse complement strand
GAGGTTCGAAGGATCAGCGAGCCTCTTCCATCCGGGCGATCCGCTGTCCCTGCAGGTGCTTCGCGCCCACCTCGGTCTCGAGCACGAGTTCCCTGTTCTGGAAGATCATGACGATGTCCGACCCGCCGAACTGGAAGTACCCGAACTCCTCGCCCTTGCGCAGCTCGGCGCCCACTTCGGGGGTCAGCGTCACCGACGAGATGAGCGACATGCCGACCGGGACCAGCGCAACCAGCCCGACCGCAGGCGACTCGATGATCACCAGGCCGCGTTCCTGGCTGAACTGGTACGAATCGCCGTTCGCTCCACCCAGGGAGCCGTCGGGGCGCTGCACCACGTCGATGTAGACGCGTCCATGGACGTTCCGGACCTCTCTCACCGTTCCGCCCACCGGCACGTGGAAACGGTGGTAGTCGTCCACGCGCAGAAAGCTGTGCATGTAGATGCCGTTGCTGAACGCCTCGGCATAGGGGCTGCCATCGAGCAGATCGGCGATGCGCCATTGCGCACCTTTCACCGTGATCGCAGCGGCTTCGTCGATCGGCCAGGAGCCCATGAAGACGGCATCCGCCGGCGAGACGATGACCGCATCGTCCAGCAGATCGGCGATGGGCCGCTTTCCGGGCCGCACCTGGCGAGCGAAGAACTGGTTGAACGTCTGCCATCCGCTGGGCCCGGTGATGTAGTCGTCGACCTTGTAGTTGGGCAGCGACGCGAACGACTCGATCCCGGCCGCCGACGCCGGGCTGTCCAGGAAGTCGCCCCAGGCCCTGGCGACACCGCTCAGCCATTCGCTGAATTCCTCGTCCTCGTTCAGCACGTCACCCGGCGCCCGGTTGATGACGTAGTGCAGCGCCAGGACCCTCGGCACCATCTCGCGCTCCACCGGAATCCAGGTCACCAGCTGGTCCACGTAATCGTAGAAGGCGGCGAGACTTCCGATGTCGGGAACGCCGGCGGAGTCGATGGCCACACTCAGCGCACCCGACAGGTCAGGGCGCGTCTCCAGCAACGACGCCAGTTCGGCCGCCACCGTTCCGCGCGCGACGGGCAGATCGGCGCCCGGGGCGCATCCGGCCAGGATGACCACCAGCCCCACCACGGCTCGCACCCGTTCGAGGCGGGGCAGGCCCCGTCCCGCTTCCGGCGAAAGTGGATTCACAGCCGTCCTGGACGTGAAGACTCTCCAGACCGGGTACCGTGGTTGGGACATCGTTGCTCCTCGGATGGCTGATCGGTTCGGGGGTGTGCGGCGAGCTTTCGCCCGCGGATCGGATAATCGCTCTGGTGGCGCGGGACCGCAACCGGGCACCGGACCCATGAAATCGAAGCCCCTCTCATTCCAATCCCAGGACGCGAGGTGAAACGGGATTCGTGCTGACGTTGGTGCCCGTGAGGACCCGTCTCAGGTAGCCGACTTGCCCCAGGTGAAAACTCAGGTGCGTGCTCAGATGCAGCAGAAACGCCTGTGTGTTCAACAGGTGACCGCGGATGCGCTCGGGGAATGGCTCGGACAGCCGACGAGGGTCGATGGACGGCATGACCGATTCCAGCGTCGAAATCGTCGATTCAAGCTCCCGCCGGATTTCGGACCTCGAGTATTCCCGGACCGAGAACTCCCGGTTTCTGTCGCGCACGTAGCCGGTGCCGCCCAGGACGTGCCCTACGTAGTGCTCGAGGTTGCCACAGGCATGCATCGCCAGGACTCCGGCCGAGTTGGAGATGCCGGGCGGAGTCTCCCATACCAGGGCGTCGTCCGGATACGCTTCGATTTCGTCCATCAGTCCGCGCAGATCGCGAACCAGGAGAGTCTGGATCTGCTCGAGAATCGGAGTCATCGCGCTTGAATCATGGGTTCGACCGGGTGGAATGACGGCGGACGGATTGCTGCCGGGCAGTTCCCGTCGCATCGGAAACGGTAGCCAATCCGCGTTTCAGTCGCCAGCGCGAGACCGCAGCGATCTGCCCATGACGAATCGCAGGGGCGGCGGCGGACGATGCCGTCCGCCGGACGGGGCTTCCCGAGTGCGATGAAGTGACCCTCATCCCGTGAGCGAATCACCGCGGACCCCGGGGAAACGCACGACCGACGGCTTGTGAAGCAGGCTCTGGTCATCCCCTATGATGAACATGCCCGGGAATCTCCCGTGGGCGATGACCAGACCCGGATTGCGCGTGTCGACGGGTAACAGGAACTGTCTCCGCGCGATGACGGACTCCCCCGGATGGAGCAATACGTTCATGGGGACGGCGTCGGGATCTTCTTGCGCCTCAAAGCGCCGACCTCGATCGTCGAGCATGTACACCGTAACACCGTTCTCGCGCTGGGGGCGGCCGCGCGCGCGACTGGACAGCCGTATCGCAACGGAATACGAGATGTCCGTGCCTGCCGGCGCCTGATCCACCTGCTCAACCGAGACGCACCAGTCGTCGAAACACCGGGGCTCCCTCCGTTGAATCGTCCGGCCTGGCGACGCCAGGGACACGACGATGACGATCGTGAGATAGACCGATGCGAGGGCACCCAGCCCGCGCAGAAGACCAAGGGCACGGCGTCGTCGGGTGCGGACGGCGGCCACTACCGTCGCCAGGAGCAGCAGGACAGCGACCAGGAAGACACCGATGAATACCAGGTCGAATACGGTCATTGGGAGTCCCGTTCGCAGTCAGGGCCCGTGTGGTGATCCGCGCGGTCATTCGTCGGTGGCTCTTCCCTGCACCGCACCGGGCTGACGCGACTGCGGGTGCGACAGGCGTGCGAGCACGGAAGCGGTGGCGAGCACCCCGACGCCTCGGGTAGTCCCGGTGCCCCCATGGGTTCCCGGATTCGTTCAGCCCAACGGCAGGGCGATCGGCGGCGAGCGGCTGCCGATCCTCAGAAACGGTACTGATTAGACGTCTCACCCGCCAGCGGGAGACCGCACCATGCGCTTGCCGTGCCGCGCACACCGATCGGTCACTTCATCTGCTTCAGTCTGGCCCTGATCATCTCCCTGATCAGTTCTTCCGGCAGCGGAGCGTCGAGCGGAAATTGAACTGAGCCCTTGGCCCGCTTCAGACCCTGCACCTTCGGTTCGAAGTCGGCCATGACCTGCGCACCCGGATAGAAGCCGATGTGCGACCTGTACCCGGCAAAATACACGACGGCGGTCGTTCGCTTCACCGTCGGAATTCCGTAGGAGATCACTTCCTCACCGCCCTCAATCTCCTCCAGGGTGATGGCGCGCAGCCGTGCCAGCATTTCCAGGGATTCAGGCGGCGCTGCTGCGAAATACTCTTCGACCGTCGAAGCTGCCATATTCGCTGGAGAGTCGGATGGTCGGACTACGAGCGCTGGCTGACCGGTCCACACCGGGTCAACAGCGACAGGCCTTCCCGATCTGAACGGGCGGACAGGGCACGGTGCCGTAGGAGCAGAAGACGCAGCAGTCGCCCCTCTTCGGTTGAATCAAGGTGCCGCACGCAGGACAGGGGTGGAAGCGGACGCATGCGTTCGTGGGCATGATCTCCGTGGAGACCCGGCCACATTCAGGGCACCTCAGTTCGCTTTCCAGCACGATGTCCATGACAAACCGACTACGGGCGCGTTCCGCAGACTTGCCGACTGCGCCACATCAGGCAGTTCCGTTGCCCTGCACGTGCACGTCCATCTGCGGGTACGGGATGCCGATCCCGACCTCGTCCAGACGCTTCTTGACCGCGCGGGTCGTGGCCTCGTGGAGGACGAAGTAGTCCGCGGTGGGGCCCCACACTCGGACGGACCATCCGATCGCGGAATCGCCCAACTCCTTGAGGAAGACCTGGGGCTCCCGCTCCGGGTCCTGTCCCTCCACGGACCGGGCGGCCTCCATCAGCGCTGCCCTCGTTCGGTCCAGGTCGGCACCGTAGTCCGTACCGACCTCGATATCGACACGCCGCACCTCGTGAAACGTGACGTTCTCGATGGTCGACCCGAAAATCGCGCCGTTCGGCACGATGATCCGCCGATTGTCCGGGGTATCGAACGTCGTCGTGAAGAGGGAAAGTTCAATGACCTTGCCCCGAATGCCGGCCACGCCGACCACGTCGCCGACCTTGAACGGACGGAACGCCAGCAGCATCACGCCGGCCGAGAAGTTGGAGAGGGTGCCCTGCAGCGCCAGGCCGACCGCCAGGCCGGCGGCAGCGAGTACGGCGGCGAAGCTGGTGGTCTCGAACCCGAAGATCCGGAGGCACCCGAGCACGCCCATGATGATGATGCCGTACCGGACCAGGCTGCCGAAGAAGCGGGCCAGGGTGACCTCGAGGCGCGTCTCCACCATGCGGGTGGTTCGATTTCCCAACCAGCGAGCCACGGTCCACGTGACGATGAGCAGGACGACGACGCCGACCACCTTCGGCAGGAAGTCGGCCAGCAACTGGTAAAGCGAATTGACAACGGTTTCAGAATCGAACATGGGAGCCGGGGATCAGAGTCGTTTGGCGGTGTGGGACGGGACGACCTGGGCATCGAGCTGCCAAAGCAGTCTCCATACCCTCAAATATAGACTTCCGCGCCCTGCAAGATCGTCGCGGCGGCTGAACGAGTGGCCTACCCCCGAATACCCGGCGCATCCCGAAATAGATGATTCCGGCGATCCGGCATGGTCCAAACAGGCTGCGGCAGGTGTGAAGAGGCCCGCGAACACCGACGCAGACATCGCGTCGTGCCCACCTCTCCGTCCGGTTTGCCAGGTGGGGTCGGCTGGACGGCGGGCGATGCGTCCAGAAGACGAACCTCGAGCGCAGCACATCACTGTTTCGATCTCACTACGAAGAGGTCGAAGCTCCCATTGCTGCCCACGGTTGTCTGACCGGTTAGAACCGGATTGCCACCGTGGTCAGTCGTGACGGTGTAGCCGAAACTGCGGCCGGCCGAAGTTCGAAACAGGTCACGGGACCATTCAAGATTACCGAGTGCATCCGTCTTTACCAGCAGCGCCGCGGTGGTCCCGGATGCTCGGGACTCGGTAAATCCACCAAGGAAGAATCCTCCGTCGGTAGACTGTGCGCCGGTCAGCGTGTGGTTTGTACCCGCGAGGGGGAGCACACGTGACCATTCGATCCGGCCCGAGAAATCGATCTTCGTGATGTAGGGGTCGTCTTCCATCTCCGCGATGCTCGTCGTATAGCCGGTGACGAGAAAACCGTCGTCTGCCGTGCGGATGACGTGATGGGCGACGTCCGATTTCGTGCCGCCCAGGGTCTTTGTCCATTGCTGGCTCCCGGACTCGTCAGCGAAAACGAGGTAGGCGTCCCGATCGCCTGCGCCCTCACTGAACGTCTGTCCCGCCATCAGATATCCGCCACCGGACGCCTGCGCGACCGAAAAACATCGATCACTCTCGGCCCCACCAAATGTCCTTGACCAGAGTTCCTCGCCGGTCGCATCGACTCGAA
>JAHEEH010000165.1:3468-5435 GCA_024640835.1 Bacteroidota bacterium | reverse complement strand
CCAGCACCCCCACGCTCATCGGCGTGGATTCCCCGATCATCACGGGCCTGAGGTGCACGCGTGCGCTGTCCAGGAACCGGTCGGCCAGTACGCTTCCGATCTGCGTCGGATGGAAGAAATTGACGGCCCACCAGTCGACGTACCCGTCGCCCGGGTAGTAGTCCATGAAGTTCGACGGTTGCGAGACATCCGGTACGTAGTTCCAGACCGTCGCGATCTCCAGGTCGCGCTCTCGGATCCGGTCGGCCAGGTATCGAAACGCCGCACGATAGGGAGCCGGCTGGTAGCCGTTCCACGACAGCCCGTTGAATTCGTAGCCGAGCCTCGCATAGACCGGAAGACCCAGTTGCCCGACGCCGTCCAGCCAGTGATCGATCTCCGCGTCGTAGGCGCCGGTCGGAATCGTTTCCGTGATACCCACGAGTTCCAGGCCCAGTTGGACGACCACCATCCCGTCACCGAACGGTTCCAGTTCGCGCTTGAGCTCGGCACCCCAATCCGGCCCGATCGAAGAAAGATGGGAGTATTTCATGTAGGCTATCGGCTTCGCCCCGACGGGCATGGCCTCCCAGTACCGTCCGAAGGCCCCCCGATCCTGGCCGGCGCCGTGCAGGATGCGGTCGACGGGTTCGAGCCGCTGCCGGTAGTGCTCACGGGCCACGTAATCCTGGGCCCGGCCGGGGGTGGCGACGGCGACAAGAAGAAGCAGAAGGGCTAGGCGATGGTGGGACATGACGGTTGACCGGGTTCGCCGCTGGACCTGCTGATGACAGGGGTGTCCGGTGTTCGCTGCCAGCGAAAATCCCTCGGGGAGATCTTGCGCCGGGCGACCCGGGCACCGTATTCTACGACACCTTCCATCAAGAACGACCGAGGGACAGGCCCGTCGACGTCGTGGCAACCGGGCTCCCGCCATAGGGAGCCGCCCTGGTGCCAATTCCTGCTCGATACGAAGAAATCGGGGAAGATGGAGGAGGCCGAGGCCATCCGTGGCTTCGTGTTTCCCTCCCCTTTCCGGCGAGGGTTTTTTTGTATCCGGCAACGGCGAAGAGGGGCCGGTGACAGCCCATGAGACCGGCAACGGCACTCCTGCTCCTTATCCGCGGCTCCGGATGCGCGATCCCGTACTCCCGGCTCCGTGCGATTCACGCGGCTCCGGCTACGGTTCGCCCGGTTCCCGTGAATCGTATGCCCTGCTGCGCCGTATCGCGTCCTTTCGACCTCCACCCATCGTCATGCGCATCGATCTGACCCACCAGGTGATCCTCGTAACCGGCGCGAGCCGCGGCATCGGCCGCGAGATCGCCCGCCAGCTCGGCCGGGCGGGCGCCACGGTGGCGGTGCACTACGGCCGGAACGCCGACGAGGCCCGCGCGGTGGCGGACGAGGTCGGAAACGGCTCCCGGGCGTTCGCCGCGGATTTGTCCGACGCCGTGGCCACGGCGGGGCTGTTTCGCGACGTGCTTGCCGCGTTTGGACGAGTGGACACCCTGGTCAACAACGCGGGCATCGCGCTGAACGTCCCCCTTTCGGGTTCTCTCGAGGACTGGGTGGGAGAGTGGGACGCCACGCTCGACATCAACGCGCGGGCATCGGCCCTCCTCGCCAGGGAAGCCGTCGCCCATTTCCTGGAGCGGGGCCAGGGAGGGCGCATCATCTTCATCGCCTCCCGCGCCGCCTTCCGTGGCGACACGCCCGACTACCTGGCCTACGCGGCCTCCAAGGGGGCCATGGTGTCCATGGCCCGGACGCTGGCGCGCGGCTTCGGAAAGCAGGGGATCAAGGCCTTCACCGTCGCGCCCGGATTCGTCCGGACCGACATGGCGCAGAATGCCATCGACGAATACGGCGAGGGTTTCGTCGTGAACGACCTCGCCCTGGATCGACTCACGGAACCGGCCGACGTGGCCCCCTTCGTGGTCCTGCTTTCGAGCGGACTCTCGGACCACGCGACCGGTGCAACCATC
>JAHEEH010000165.1:0-3458 GCA_024640835.1 Bacteroidota bacterium | reverse complement strand
GGGCTCAAGCGCGTTCTTTCGATCGTCCGCGGCGAGCAGATCGCCTACCGGACCCTCGTCGTCGTCTCGGCCACGTCCGGTACGACGGACACGCTCGTGGAGCTGTCCCGCATCGATCCGGCCCACCGGGAGCCGCTGTTGGAGGGTCTTCACGCCCGTCATGCCGCCCTGGCCCGTGACCTGCTGGGCGATTCCGCCCATGCCGCGTATCTGAAGCTGGTCCGGGAGCAGCTCGACGAGCTGCGTTCCGTGGTCGGGGAGCCCGACGACCCGGCCCGCACCGCGGCCATCCTGGCGGCGGGAGAGCGCCTGTCCGCTCCGCTCGTCGCCCTGGGCCTGGAGCGGCTCGGCCTTTCCGCGTCGGCGGTCGACGCCGTGGACCTGATCTCGACCGATTCGACCTTCCCCGAAGCCCGGGTGGACCTGGAGGCCACGAGGCGCCGGGTCGAAGCCTGGTTCTCCATGATTCCCGGCGACGTCGTACCCGTGGTGACGGGCTTCATCGGGCGCTCGGACTGCGGCCGCACCACCGTGCTCGGACGAGGCGGATCGGACTATACCGCCGCGCTGCTCGCCGAGGCCGTCGGCGCCACCAAGCTGGACCGCTGGACCGACGTCGACGGGCTGCACACCGCCGATCCCCGTCGATTCGAGGGCACGGGCCGCTTCCTGTATCTCCTCCTCGAAGACGCTTCGACGTGGAACGAAACGAGCCGGCTGGGCATGCATCCGCAGGCCTTCGAGCCCGTCCGTCGCGCCGGCATCCCGGTCCACGTCCGCTCCACCCGGCACCCGCAGGGTGACGGCACGCTCATCCTGCCCCGCCGCCTCGCCGGGGTCGTCCGCACCCATTCCCGCAGGACCATGAAGCGCGCATCCCACAGGGAACGCGGCTCGGGGGCGCAGAGCGACCGATGACCGGCAAGCTGAGGGCAGGCATTCTGGGCGCCACCGGGGCGGTCGGACAGAAGTTCATCGAACTGGTCGCGGGGCATCCGTGGTTCGAAGTGACGGCGCTCGCCGCCTCGGAACGCTCCGCGGGGCGACCGTACCGGGAAGCCGTGAGCTGGATCGGGACGGGGTGCGTACCCGACGCCGTGGGCGACCTCGTGATGCAGCCGGCGGAGCCACCCCTGGACTGCGATTTCGTGTTCTCCGGCCTGGACGCGACGGTTGCCGGCGACATCGAGACCCGGTTTGCCCGGGCGGGCTACCCGGTGATCTCGAACGCCCGCAACCACCGGATGGACCCGGACGTGCCGCTCCTCATCCCGGAGATCAATCCCGGGCACGCGGCGCTCGTCGAGCGGCAGGCCTTCGATGGCGGATTCATCGTCACCAACCCGAACTGCTCCACGGTGGGACTGACCATGGCGCTGGCGCCCCTTCACCGGGCGTTCGGCGTCCGGAGCGTGCTCGTCACCACCTTCCAGGCGCTTTCCGGCGCCGGGTATCCCGGGGTGGCGAGCCTCGACGCCCTGGGAAACGTCGTCCCCTTCATCGGCGGCGAGGAGGCCAAGATGAGGGCGGAACCCCGTCGCATCCTGGGGACCCTCGGGGCGGCCGGTGTCGAAGACGCGGACATCGCCATCAGCCCGCAGTGCAACCGCGTGCCCGTCGTCGATGGCCACCTCGAGTGCGTATCGGTCCGCTTCGAGCGCATGCCGGGCAGCCTGGACGAGGTGGTGGACGCCATGCGGACCTTCCCGACCCCGGACTCCGTCGCCGGCCTTCCCTCGGCACCGGAGCGGGCCCTCCGGGTGCTGGACGCCGAGGACGCGCCCCAGCCGCGACGCGACGTGATGGCCGGTGGGGGCATGACGGTCTCGATCGGACGCATCCGGCCGTGCGAGGTGCTCGACGTGAAGTTCGTCCTCCTCGTGCACAACACCATCCGCGGAGCCGCCGGGGGGGCCATCCTGAACGCCGAGCTGCTCGTCAGGACGGGGAACCTGAGGGCTCGATCGTAGCGCCGTCCGCGGCGGTCGTCGCGAAGAGCATCGGCTCCAGGCCGGTGCGTTCGGCGTAGCGGCGGGAAACCGTGGCCGTGAACCCGTCGGACGATCCGGCCTCGACCAGGGCCACCGCGCATCCTCCGAAGCCGGCCCCGGTCATGCGGGCACCGAAGCATCCGTCGGTCTGGCGGGCGATCTCGACCATGAGATCCAGTCGCGTCGTCGACACCTCGAAATCGTCCCGAAGGCTCCGATGGCTCTCGTCCATGAGCTCTCCGAGCCGGTCCGGCTCACAGGTCCCCGCCGCCTCGAGCGTGCGCCCGTTCTCCGTCACCACGTGACGGGCGCGGCGACGGATCGTCGGCGGAAGGTCGCCTGCCCCCTCCTCGAAATCGGCCACGGACACGTCGCGCAGGGCCTTCACGCCCAGGAGCCGTGCCGCCTCCTCGCAGCTCGATCGTCGCTCGTTGTACTCCGAGTCCACGAGCCCCCGCCTGGTGGCGGTGTCCATGACGACCACCGCCGTTCCGGCGGGCAGCGTCACGGAGCTCGTCTCGAGCGTGCGACAGTCGATGAGGAGCGCATGCCCGGCGCGCCCGCCGGCCGAGATCATCTGGTCCATGATGCCGCAGTTCATCCCGACCCACCGGTTCTCCGCTTCCTGGCCCAGCTTCGCCATGACGCCGGCGTTCCATGGCTCGCCCGACAGGGCCGTCGCCGCGCGAAGCGTCGCGATCTCCAGGGCCGCGCTCGACGAAAGTCCGGCGCCTACCGGAACGTCCCCGGCCACCACGCCCTCCCATCCATCGAGTCGCCCACCCGACCGACCCAGGGTCCACAGCGAGCCGCGCACGTACTCGAACCACGACATGTCCTCGACGCGACCGGCCAGCGCTTCGAGACCTTCGAGCCCGGCCTCGCGCGTGTCGCCGAAATCGAGCGAGCGCAGTCGGACGCGGGCGTCGCCCGTGGGTCGAAGCGCAATCCATACGGCCCGCTCGATGGCCAGTGGGAGCACGAATCCGTCGTTGTAGTCGGTATGCTCCCCGATGAGGTTCACCCGGCCCGGTGCGCGCACCAGGAGGCTCGGGGCATCGCCGTACGTCTCGTGAAATGCAGCGAGGACGCGGGATCGAAGATCAATGGACACGGCACTCTCCGTCGATTCCTGCCGCAAAGGTACGGACCCCTGACGGGGGCGATTGACTGTCACGCCTCCGATCAGTAAAAAGACATTTACTCAATGTGATGGAGGAATCCGCTCGATGGATCGCCGCACCTTCATCAGGTCGGGCTCCGCGGCCGCCGTCGCGGCCCTCGCGCTCCCGGCCTGCCGCGCGTCCGGACCCCGGGTGCCCACCCTCGCCCAGCCGGTCATACCACGCTGGCGCGGCTTCAACCTGACCGAGCTCACCGGGGGCCGCCAGGTTCGCCCGTTCCTTGAATCCGATTTCGAGTGGATGGCCGACTGGGGCTTCGATTTCGCCCGGCTCCCCATGTCGT
>JAHEEH010000164.1 GCA_024640835.1 Bacteroidota bacterium | reverse complement strand
GAGGCGGTGGAATTCGCCGCGGACCGGTTCCTCGCCGATACCCTGCGCTCCCGGCTTCGCGTCACGTCGCGCATCGAGCCGACCGAGGAGGATATCGCGCGCGCGTTCGACCGCCTGAACCTGGGAGCCATTCGCGAGGCCACGGGAGACTGGTGGGCGATCCCGTTTCCGTCCTACGCGGATGCGGGCGCCGCGCACCGTGCCCTTCTGGCCGGCGAGCGGAGCCCCGGATCGTTCCCGGGATTCGAACGGACCCGGGGCGGGGACCTTCTGACGGATCCCCTGGGCGGGTACCTGCGGCGCATGCCGCTCGCAGAACCCCTGGTGGTCTGCCTCTCCGACGGTTCATGCTCCGTGGCACAGATCGACGACCGGTCCATCACCCGGACGACGATCGACGAGAAGCGGGACGACCTGCGGAAACTGCTCTCGCGTATCCTTCCCGAGGAGCGACTCACGGACAGCCTGTTCGAGGCGGAGGGGGTTCGCGTGGATACCGCGCTCTTCCGCCAGATGATGGACCTGCGGTGATCCCGGTGAATGGCGAAGCATCGGACCGGGCCGGACGGCAGCATGGCCGTGGAAGATCCTGGCTGCTTCTCCTGATACCGGTGGCCTTCTTCGTTCTCCTGGAGGCGGGTCTGAGGACCGCCGGGTACGGCGGCTCATACCCGCTCTTCGTGGAGATTCCGGGCTTCGAGGACTGGCAGGTGCCCAACCCCGAGGTCGGCCGGCGGTACTTCGTCTCGTCCTCCCTGGTGCCGTCTCCACCGTTCGATCCGTTCCACCGTGTGAAGCCGGAGAACGGATTCCGGATCGTGGTCCAGGGCGGCTCGTCGGCCGCGGGCTTCCCGTACGGGCACGGGGGCAGCTTCTCTCGCATGCTGGAACAGCGGCTGGCGCTCACGTTGCCGGGGCGCGAGGTCGAAGTGATCAACACGGGCATGGACGCCGTGAGCTCGTACACGCTCCTGGATCTCGTGGACGACATCATCCGCGTGAAGCCGGACGCCGTCCTGATCTATGCGGGGCACAACGAATACTACGGCGCCCTGGGAGTGGGATCGAGCCAGTCGCTCGGGCGGGCGCGGCCCATTGTGAAGCTCATGCTCAGCCTCGGCCGGTTCCGCACGGTGCAGGCGCTGCAGTCGTTGATCGGCCGGCTCGCGGCGATCGGTGCTCCGCAGTCCGGACCCGCTTCCGAGACGTCGACTCTCATGGAGCAGATGGCACGCGATCGGGAGATCGCCTTCGGCTCCGGACTCTTCGAATCGGGTGTCCGGCAGTTTCGCGAGAACCTGGAGGACATCGCCTGTCGGTATCGCGAGGCGGGCATTCCCGTCTTCGTGGCGACCCTGGTCTCGAACGAGCGCGACATGCCGCCCCTCGTCTCCGGCCTCTCTCCCGCGACGGACGCGGCGCTGTGGAATTCCCGGTACGCCGCGGCCTCCACGGCCTCCGAGTTCCGGGACCTCGTGAGGATGGACAGCCTGTCGGCTGCGGCCTGGTACGCCTACGCCCGGGCGCTGGAGCGGGAGGGCGTTCCCGACGAGGCGAAGTCGGCGTACTCGGAGGCTCGCGACCGGGACCAGCTTCCGTTCAGGGCGCCATCCGCCATGAACCGGGTGGTCCGCGAGACCGCCGACCGCTGCGGAGCCACCGTCGTGGAAGCCGATGCGTCCTTCCGGGCGCTCTCACCGGGGGGTGTTCCGGGGGCTACGCTGCTCCTGGAGCACCTGCACCCGAACGTGGACGGCCATTTCCTGATCGCCGACGCCTTCTACCGGGCACTCGGGGAAGCGGCCCTGCCCGAGCCGTGGCAGACGGCCGTCCCGCCGAACGTGGCCCGCGGCCAGGTCCTCGTGACGGAGCTGGACTCCACGCTGGCCTCCCTGCACGTGCGGCGCCTGCTCGACAACTGGCCGTTCCAGCACCTGGGCGTGTCGCGGCCCGACACGTTTCGCGTCGACACGGAAGTCGACCGCCTGGCCGTCGAAGTGCTCAGGGGCACGATCGACTGGGTGGAGGCCACGTCCGCCCTGGGGTCCATGCGCGAGATGGAGGGGCAGACGCCCGCGGCGATTCGTGCGGCCCTCGCCCTGGCCCAGGAACAGCCCTATCGGGCCGAAACCTGGGCCCTGGCCGGGCGACTCCTCGCCGGCACCGGCCGCCTGGCGGAGGCCCTGCCGTTCTACGCCCGCGCCAACCGCCTCGAGCCGACCGTCGATACGATGCGCATGGAGGGCCAGCTGCTGACGCGACTCGGCCACGCCGGCGACGGGATCCCCCTGCTGGAAATGGCGCGGCGCGGCGACCCGGACCATCCCGGCGTCCTGTACGACCTCGCCGTGGCGCTATTGACCCGTGACCGCCCGGACGAGGCCCGTCGCGTGGCCGAGCATCTCCTGGAGGTCAGACCCGGAGACCCCGGAGCGCTTCGCCTGCTGGAACGAACCGACCCGGGAAGCCCCTGATCAGCGGGCCATCACGTCCATGAGGTCGTGGTAGGCCTTCTTGGGTTCGCCGCCGCGGCCGAAGAGGAGCGGATAGCTCGTGCGTCCGAAGATGGGCCAGTAGTTGAGCCAGGACGTGGAGTCGGTGATGCCCCAGAACGTCACGCGGTCCACCATGTCCGACCGGTCCATGAAGACCCGGAACAGCTCCACGTAGCGGTCGGAGAGGGCCTGCTGCATCGAATCGGGCAGGCCCGCCGCATACGGATCGAGGCCCTCGGACATGTCCCCCCGCAGTCCCACGTCGGCCCCGCGGTCCCGGCTCCTGGCCGGAAGAAGATCGATGTCCAGCTCGGTGATCATGACGGGTCGACCCACGGAGGCGAGCGTGATGATCGCGGAATCGAGCCGGGCCGGTGCGGGCCAGTCCATCTTGTAGTGGCCCTGCTCGCCGATGCCGTCCACGCGATGACCGGATTCGATCAGTCCGAGGACGAGCCGCGCCGCGCCCTCGGCCTTCGGGGCATTGGCCAGGGAGTAGTCGTTGTAGTAGAGCTCGGCGTCAGGGTCTGCGGCATTGGCGATCTCGAACGCCTTCTCGATGAAGTCGTCGCCGATGATCCGTCGCCAGGGGGAGTCGCGGAGGGAGCCGTCCTCGGCCAGGGCCTCGTTGACCACATCCCAGCCGTGAACGCGGCCCTTGAAGTGGCCCACCACGGTCGAAATGTGTTCCTCCATGAGGGCGAGCAGCTCGTCCCGTGTCTTCGGCTCGCCCGCCTCGTTCTGGAATACCCACCGGGGCGTCTGGCTGTGCCAGACGAGCGTGTGACCCACGATGAACATTCCGTTCGCCTCGCCGAACGCCACGTACCGGTCGCCGGGCTCGAAGTCGTACGTGCCCGGCTCGGGATGCACGACCTCCCACTTGAGCACGTTCTCGTCCGTGATGGTGTCGAACTGGTCGATGACCAGGAGGGAATCCGCCCGGGCCTGGCCGGACGGCACCGCATCGCTGACCGCGGCGCCCACGAGGAAGCGGAGATCGGCGGCGTCCTTCAGGCTGGTGGGCGTCGGGACGTCCGTCTCGGGTTGGGGGGCAGGGCCGCACCCGACTGCGCCCCAGAGCGCTGCAACGGTCGGAGCGATGACGAGAAGCGAAGTGATGCGTTTCATCTCGGAATCAGGATGCCGACTGCGGTGCGAGGGCGGCTTCGCGACGGGCGGCCAGCTCGTCGGCGATCTGCAGCTCGGTTCGCAGGTCGATCTTGTAGAAGAACAGGCAGGCAAAGGACACGGCGAAGAAGATCGCCGGGTACACGCTCGCGGTCATCCGGATGCCCAACAGGGCTTCGGCCGTCTGCGTGGCGTTCGGGATGTAGCCGTACATCGACAGTACCCAGCCTCCGATGGCGCCGCCGAAACCGAGCCCCGCCTTGAGCCCGAACACGACGGCCGAGAAGACGATGCCGGTGGCCCGGCGATGGTTCTTCCACTCGGAGAAGTCGGCGACGTCGGCCATCATGGCCCAGAGCAGCGGGATCGTGAAGCCGTAGGCCAGCTGGCGCACGCCCTCCATCAGGAAGGCTTCGCCGACCGCGGTATCCGGAATCACGTAGAAGACGGCCGTGATGAGGGTCGTGAGCCCCAGGCCGCCGATGAACACGTTGCGCTTCCCGAACCGGACCGCGAGTGACTTGGAGAAGAGGATGCCGACGATGGTCATCGTGAGCCCGAACCCGTTGAAGAGGCTGAAGAGCACCGCGACGGGCTCTCCGCCGGACAGGCGGACGAAGAAGTCGAGCGCGGCGGGCAGGCCGTCCATGAAGGCCTGCAGGTGCTCCGCGCTCAGGTAGTAGCGGAAGTAGTAGTACATCACGCCGCCGCGCAGGGCCAGCGTGATGAACGTGAAGAGGGTCAGGAAGAACATGGCGATCCAGGGCCCGTTCTTCGTGAGGTCCTTCAGGTCCTGCCGGATGGACGTCTTCTGGGACGGGTCCGGCACGATGCGCTCCTTCGTGGAGAAGAACGTGATCACGAACAGCACGACGGCCGCTGCTCCGAATATGCCGATCGTGATCCGGTAGCCGACCGCGTCGTCGCCCTTGCCGAAGTAGCTCACCATGGGCAACGCGAGCACCTGGATCAGGAAGGCCGCGAGCATGGCGAACACGAACCGGTACGACGAGAGACTCGTGCGCTCACCCATGTCACCGGTCATCACCCCGCTCAGCGCGGAGTACGGCAGGTTGTTCACGGTGTACACGGCCATCATGAGGGTGTACGTGACATACGCCCAGATCAGCTTGCCCGTCGGGCCGAAGTCCGGCGTCGTGAACGTGAGGAACGCCATGATGCCGAAGGGCAGGGCGGAGACGAGGATGTACGGCCTGAACTTGCCCCACCGGGTGTTCGTCCGGTCGGCGATGATCCCCATGATGGGATCGGTGATCGCGTCCGAGAACCGCACCACGAGAAACAGCGTGCCGGCGGCTGCCGCGCTGATCCCGAACGTGTCCGTGTAGAACGCGAGCTGGAAGACCAGGATGGTCTGGAAGATGAAGTTGGCGGCCGTGTCGCCCAGGCCGTACCCGATCTTCTCGCCGACGGAGAGCTTGACGAGTCCCCTGTTCATGCGCGTTTCCTGTTGATGGTTCAACTCACTCGACCCGCAGCATGACCCGCTGCAGGTCGTCGTCACGGGACGAGGTCCCGATCATGAGCTCGAAATCCCCCGGTTCCACGACATACCGGACGTCCACGTCGTGGAAGGCGAGGGCGTCGCGGCCCACCTCCATCTCGACCGTTCGCGTCTCTCCGGGCTCCAGGTGCACCCGGTGGAAGCCCTTGAGCTCCTTGACCGGGCGCGTGACCGAGCTGGCGAGGTCGCGGACGTACAGCTGCACGACCTCGGACCCTACCCGCTTCCCCGTGTTCGTGACCTCCACCGACACGGTGGTACCGCCGTCGATCGCGACGGTCGAGTCGGCAAGACGGAC
>JAHEEH010000163.1 GCA_024640835.1 Bacteroidota bacterium | reverse complement strand
GACCGCCTGGCCTACCGTTCCGGCATCACGCTTTCGGACGTCACCGCGGACATCCGCGTCGATGGCGGGGCGACGGGAGACGTCGCCCTCCGCCTGGACGGGGTCCCGCTCCTCCTCCCCCGGACGGTTGCCTCGTTCGTGGGCCCGCTGGGCGCTCCGGCTCTCGACCGGATCGAAGTGCGCCGTGCGGGCTTCGAGGCGGCCGCGGGCAGCGAGCTCGGCGGCGTGCTCGACTTCCGGCACGCGCTCACGGGACCGGGCCGTCTCGACCTGCAGATGGATCCCTATGCCGTATCCGGGCGACTGCGCATGAACCGCACGCTGCCGTCCGGCAGGCAGCTCTTCGTGCTCGGCTCCCTGCGACACGGACTCGGACGATCCGCGCGGCCGCCGGCGCTCAACCGGATGCTCCGGGACTGGTCCGTTCCCGATCCCTTCCTCGTCGTCGCTCCGCTCGGCCGATACGAACTCGCCACCGCCGATTCGATCAGCACGGCCTTCGGAGGCCTCGTGCCGGGCGAACCCGACCTGTCGTACGACGACGCGCACGTGGCCGCGCGCTTCCGGAGCCGTCCCGCTTCGTCCTGGGACTTCTCCTTCCATCACGGTAGCCGGCGCCTGGCCGGATCCCGGCGGTCCGGCTCGCGGTCGTACGAGGCCACCGCCGATTCCCCGCTCCTGTCGTCGGACGACGGATACGACTGGCGGAGCACCATGGCCCAGGTCCGGCACGAAACGGTCATCGGGACCCGGACCTTCGTCGAGGCCCAGGCCTGGCTGAGCCGGTACCGGATGGACCACGAGTACCGCCTCGCTTCGCTCGTCGGCGTCCTGCTCGACGAAGCCTCCTACCGGGCGCAGAACGCGTCGCTCGACGCGTCGCTCGACGAGAACGGCGTCACGGCATGGGGACTGAACGCCTCGGCCACCCACGCCCGCAATCGCCACCAGTTCACGCTGGGCCTGGAGACCCGGGCGACCGAGAGCCGGTTCGACCTGCGGCTCGCCAGCGTGACCGGGGGAACGCTCACCGAGACCGTGGTCCTGGATCCCGTTCCGAATGACGACCTCTCGGTCGACACGGATACGACGTCCGTATTCGCCGTCCGACACGCCCGGGTGCACAACCGGACGTCGCTCTTCCGGGCCGCCGCATTCGGGTCGGATCGCGTCGTGCTGGGCCGCCTGACGCTGGAGCCGGGCATCCGGCTCACGCTGCTTCCCGATCGGGCCACCGTCTACGCGGAGCCCCGGTTCAGGGCCTCGTACGCCTGGCCCCGGACGGCGATCGGGGCCCTGCAGGCCACGCTCGCGAGCGGATTGTACCGGCAGTTCGAAGGACAGTACGACGTGTCCAGCCTGAACGCCGGGTCGTTCTTTCCCTCGACGCGGATCTGGCTTCCGATCGACCACACGCTCCGCCCTCCGCGGGCCCTCCACCTGGCGTCCGGGCTCACCTGGAAGCCCGACCGGATGTGGACGGCGCGCGTGGACGCCTGGTGGAAACGACTGGACCGGGGACTGGCCTTCCACTACGGGATCGATCCCGCGCTGCTCCAGGAAGGCGCCATCCTCGACCAGGCCGACCTGCTGTCCCCGGTCAAGGGCATCGACCGGGGCGTCGGCGTCTCGGCGGGAGTCCGGACGAGCGTGCTGTGGGCGGAGGTCCGGTACGAGCGTGCCTCGTCCGTGCGAGACGGAGCCGGTTTCTTCGGCGGTCGGACCGTCTCCGTACAGGGCCATGCCCCCCACCGCGCGACGGGCTCGGTGGACTGGAGCGTGGCGCGCAGCGTCGAGGTCGGATTTCGCGGCGAGGCCGCGTGGGGGCGGACCTGGGGATTCCGGCAAGCCTACTACGACTACTTCGGGCACGACCCGGAGACGGCGCGGCATGCCGGGTATGATCTGTCGGATCCGGACGCGCACCGCCTGCCGGCGTTCGCGACCGTCGACGTGACCGCCTCCTGGACCATCCCCCTCGGCGGCGCGGATCTCGTGGTCCGGGGCGAGATCCGCAATCTCGCGGACCGAAGGAACGAGGTGGACCGCCAGCTTCTATGGGACGGAGAGGCCCTCCGCCCCGTCCCGCGACTGTACCCGGGCCGCGTCGTCGCCGCCGCGGTCCGCGTGGTCTGGTGAGGCGGACTACCGGCCGCCGAACACCCCGGATCTCATCCGCAGGGGCTCACCTGCGCCGCCGTCGCGCTACCTAGACAGGTACAGGTTCCGCATCTCGTAGGGGCGCGAGAAGTGCTCGTCGGTGAGCTCGTCGATGAAGGCGATGGACTCGCCCGTCGACTTCATCTCCGGACCGAGCTCTTTCGGCACCTCGGGGAACTTGTCCCACGAGAAGACGGGCTCCTTGATGGCGAATCCGGTCAGCTTCGACTCCAGCATTCCCTTCTTTCGGAACGACGCCAGTTTTTCGCCCAGCATCACCTTGGTCGCGATGTTCGCGACGGGTATGCTCGTGGCCTTCGCGACGAACGGCACCGTGCGGGAGGCCCTGGGATTCGCCTCGATCACGTACACCATGCCGTCCTTGATGACCATCTGGACGTTCATGAGCCCGATCACGTTCAGACGGTTCGCGATCTCTACCGTGTATTGCGCGACGGTCTTCAGCGTGTCCTCGCCGAGCGAGAAGGGCGGCAGGACGGCGGTGGAATCGCCGGAGTGGACGCCCGCGGGCTCGATGTGCTGCATGATCCCCGCGATCCACACCTCGTCGCCGTCGCGCACCACGTCGATGTCCAGCTCGATCGAGTTCTCCAGGAAGAGGTCGAGGAGAATCGGGTTGTCGGGCAGCAGCTTCCAGATCTGGTTGACGTAGCGCTCGACCTCCTCCTTGTTGATCGCGATCCGCATGCCCTGCCCCCCCAGCACGTAGTTCGGGCGGACGAGGAGCGGATAGCCGATCCGCTCGGCGTTCTCGATGGCCTCGGCGACGGTGGACGCCATGCCGTAGGGCGGGTAGGGTATCTCCATCTCCTTCAGGAGCGCCGAGAACCGGCCGCGGTCCTCGGCGAGATCCATGTCGTCGAAGCTCGTCCCCAGGATCCTGATGCCCCGCTCGTCCAGGAAACGGGCGAGCTTCAGGGCCGTCTGGCCTCCCAGCTGGACGATCACGCCGTCCGGCTTCTCGTGCTCCAGGATGTCGAGCACCCGCTCCCAGTACACCGGCTCGAAGTAGAGCTTGTCGGCCACGTCGAAGTCGGTCGAGACCGTCTCGGGGTTGCAGTTGACCATGATGGCCTCGTAGCCGACCTCGCGCGAGGCCAGCACGCCATGCACGCACGAGTAGTCGAACTCGATGCCCTGCCCGATCCGGTTCGGCCCGGAACCCAGGATCACGACCTTCCTGCGGTCCGAGCGCTCGCTCTCGGATTCCGTCTCGTAGGTGGAATAGAAGTACGGTGTCTGCGCCGGAAACTCGCCGGCGCACGTGTCCACCAGCTGGTACGAGGGCAGCACGCCCAGGCTCTTGCGCACCTGCCGAACGGCGTCCTCGGTCGCTTCCTCGGGGACCATCCAGGCGATCTGCCGGTCCGAGTATCCGGACCGCTTCGCCTCGCGCATGAAGTCCGCATCGAACGCCGAGAGCGGCCTTTCGTGAATCCGGTCCTCCAGGTGGACCATGTCCTGGATCTGGTACAGGAACCAGGGGTCCACCTTGGTGATGTCGGCCACCTCGTCGACGGACGCCCCCATCTTGAACGCGTTCCGGATCTGGAGCGTACGGTCCCAGTACGGCCTGTGCAGGCGGTCGCGGATCTCGTGCCTCGGAAGCTCATCGCGATCGGCCCCGAGGCCGGCGTACCCGTTCTCGAGGCTCTGCCAGGCCTTCTGAAGGCTCTCGGGGAAGGTGCGGCCGATCGCCATGACCTCGCCCACCGCCTTCATCTGCGTCGTGAGTTCCTCGTCCACGCCCTCGAACTTCTCGAAGTTGAAGCGCGGGATCTTGGTGACCACGTAGTCGATGGCGGGCTCGAAGCAGGCGGACGTCGTGCCGGTCACCTCGTTGGGCAGCTCGTCGAGCGTGTAGCCCACGGCGAGGCGGGCCGCCACCTTGGCGATCGGATAGCCCGTCGCCTTGGACGCCAGGGCCGAGGACCGGGATACCCGCGGGTTGATCTCGATGACCACCATCCGGTGCGTCACGGGATCGAAGGCGAACTGGATGTTGCACCCGCCGGCGAAGGTCCCGATCGACCGCATGGCCCGGATCGAGGCGTCCCGCATGCGCTGGAACTGCTTGTCGGTGAGCGTCTGCGCGGGCGCCACGGTGATCGAGTCGCCCGTGTGGACGCCCATGGGGTCCACGTTCTCGATGGAACAGACGATGATCACGTTGTCGTTCGCGTCGCGGAGCAGCTCCAGTTCGAATTCCTTCCAGCCGAACAGGCACTCCTCGACCAGGACCTGGTGGACGGGAGAGAGCTCCAGGCCGCGCATCACCTTGCGGTCGAACTCGTCGGCGTGCCATACGATGCCTCCGCCCGTGCCGCCCAGCGTGAACGACGGCCGGATCACCACCGGCAGTCCGCCCAGGTCCTGCGCCACCTCCTTGGCCTCCAGCAGGCTCTTGGCCGTGCGCGACCGGGCCTGGTCCAGGCCCACGCTCTCCATGAGGTCGCGGAACAGCTGCCGATCCTCGGTGATGTGGATGGCGTCGATGTCCACGCCGATGACCTGGACCCCCTGCTTCTCCCAGTATCCCTCCTGGTGCAGCTTGTCCGCCAGATTCAGCGCCGTCTGGCCGCCCATCGTGGGCAGGACGGCGTCCGGCTTCTCCTCCTCGACGATCTGGCGGATGGACGCCGGCGTCAGCTCGCGCAGGTAGATCTTGTCGGCCGTGACCGGATCGGTCATGATGGTGGCCGGGTTCGAGTTGACCAGCACCACCTCGTACCCCTCCTTGCGAAGGGCGCGGGCGGCCTGGCTGCCCGAGTAGTCGAACTCGCAGGCCTGGCCGATGATGATCGGACCGGAGCCGATCAGCAGGATCTTTCGGATGTCGGTGCGCTTGGGCATCGTGCGGGCGGTCGCGGATTCTGGATTAGCGGGGGTGTCGGTCGGGGCCGACCGTTCGTTCGATCAGATCGAGGATACGCCGGTACTCGTCGGTCCATGACGTCGCCTCGGCAAAACCGTGTCCTTCGACCGGATACGAGGCCAGCTCCCAGTCCTCCTTGCCCAGCTCGATGAGGCGCTGCGCGAGCCGGATGATGTCCTGGTACTCGACGTTGGTGTCCACGACGCCGTGTGCCATGAGCAGCGGGTCCTCGAGACCGGCGGCGAAGTTTATGGGCGACGAGCGGGCGTAGGCCACGGAATCGGTCACGGGCGTGTTCAGGATGGCCGCCGTGTAGCCGTGGTTGTAGTGCGCCCAGTCGGTCACGGATCGAAGGGCGGCCCCGGCGCCGAAGTGCTCGGGCTCCGTGAAGAGCGCCATGAGCGTC
>JAHEEH010000162.1 GCA_024640835.1 Bacteroidota bacterium | reverse complement strand
CGGGTCTTCTCCGGCGTCCCGCGGACTCGCCTTCCAGTTCGACCTCGGTGTGGTATTCTCGGGCTCCCCCGATTTCGAGCTGACGTCCGTCACCACGTTCATCCCGACCCCGGCGCAGGTGGAACGGGCCGAGGAGATCGTGGGCTGGGCGAAGGTCTACCCCGTGCTCTCCGTCGGCCTCTCGTTCGGTCTCTGAGCGGCGACACGTCGTCACGCGGCGGTGCGCTCCGGGCTTCTCCCGGACCCCCCCGGCAGCGGCTCGCGCCGCCGGGTCAATCCCCGTCGGGAATCAGTTCCAGGAGACCGGACGCCTCCCGTTCCAGGCCACCCTCGCGTGCCTGCTCCAGGGCGAACCTCGCCCCGTCATGGTCTCCGAGCATGAGTCGCAGCTGGCCGGCGAGCAGCCAGCCCGCCGCAGAGTCCGGATCGGCGATCTCCCGCTGGACCGAGGCCAGTAGATCCCGGTCGTAGACGGGCCAGAGTCCGAGAACGACGTGGCGGCCTGCCGCGGCCCGGGCGTACGGAGCGGCGTCCCCCGTTACCGTCCCGCGGAAGGTGGACCGGGAGGACCTGACGAGCGATCGATGGGCTGCACGGGCAACAGGGTCCTCGAGCGCGCGCCCCAGCACGCCGGTGAGCGCCACGGCCAGCAGAACCGCTGCCGCGGCGAACAGCGGACGAAGGCGGTGTATGCGGGGAGGATCCGAGCCTGAAATGCGACGAAAATGAGCCTCGGCGTCCGACGCCGCCTCGAGCTCCCGGATGCGCGCCGCCAGCCGGTCGTAGGTCACGCGCGCCCCGGGCCGGTCGTCCAGCCGCCGTTCCAGGCGTTCCAGCAGATCGTCCCACGCCCCGTCCGTACGTCCGGAGACCAGGCGGGCCGCCGCCAGGAAGGCCAGCGCCGGGGCCGACCCGGCATCCGCGCGCAGGGCTTCTGCCTCGCCGATGAATGCCCGGAGCTCGTGCGAGGCTCGGACCATTTCCCGTGCGGCATCGTCGCCCTCCGCGTCCCGTTCGAGGGCGCGTCGGTCGTCCTCGGGCAGGAAGGCCGCCAGGAGATATCGATCATGATCCGGGTTCATGGTCCTCAGTGTACTCATCATCCCTATGACCCGCCCGGCCCGGATTCATACCCCGCACGCTCCCGTACATGCCGCATGAACCGGCCGTCGCTTCGAAAGCGGAGGACCGCCTTGTGGGCATAGGCCCGAACCGTGGCGACCGGCCGGCCGGTGCGTTCGGCGATTTCCTCGTACTCCAGCCCTTCGACGAAGCGCATCCGGGCGTAGGGCTGCAGGAAGGACGGAAGCCGGGCGACCGCGGCCAGCAGAACGTGCAGGGTTCCGGCCCGGTCGTGCAGGGTCTCCGCCGACGGGTCGTCAGCCTCGGGCTCCGCGATGCGGTCCACGGGAGTGAGCTCGCGCCGACGGCTCACGAAATTCAGGTAGGTGCGCCGGCAGACGACGGTCGTCCACCGGGCGTAGCGCTCCGGTGACCGGAGAGCGGAGCGGCCTTCCTCCACCCGGCGGAACGCCCGCTCCACGACGTCCTCCAGCTCCGATACCCCGAAGGACGGCTCCCGGGCGAACCGTACCAGGAAATACCGTCGGATGTAGCAGTACGTCCAGAGCTCCACGGGCGCGAGATCCCGTTTCTTTCCGGTCCGTCTCCACCGGGCGAAGGCGGCGCCGGCCTCGTCGACCGCGTCCAGCGCGAACGGAAGGCGCCGCGCGAGACGATCGATTCCGAGAAGCTCCGGATGATGCATGCCGGGGACGGGAGAGTGGGGCGGGAGAATGAGGAGGGGCGCCGCCCCCGGAGTGTAACGGTCGCCCCGTATCAAGAATACTGGAATTGACGCGCGCCGCATAAACCAATCCACTCCGTCGGCGTGCGAAATGCAGCGCACGATCCTGCATCGGGAGTCCAGGGGATTCAGAGAGGTTGACGATGCAGGGTCGTGCGGCGTATTTTAGTGGACTGCGGCATACCCACCCGCCGCAGACCACTGTGCATCTGATGCCGGACTCCCCGTTCCGGCCCTCATCATCATGGACGTCAACTCCTTCAAGACGAAGAGCGCGCGTGCCGCGGAAATCGAGCGTACCTGGTACGTGGTCGATGCGGAGAACCAGGTCGTAGGCCGCCTTGCGTCGCGCGTGGCCTCGATCCTTCGCGGCAAGCACAAGCCCTCGTACACGCCTCACGTGGACACGGGAGACTATGTCATCGTGATCAACGCCGACAAGGCGCGGTTCACGGGCAAGAAGGAGACCGACAAGGAGTACTTCAGCCACAGTGGCTATCCGGGGGGCGTCCGGGTTCGCAGCCCGCGTGTCCAGCGCGAGCGCAAGCCCACCTTCATCATCGACAATGCCGTCAAGGGCATGCTTCCCAAGGGTCCGCTCGGTCGCGAGATGTTCCGCAAGCTCAAGACCTACGCCGGCGCGGATCATCCGCACGAGGCCCAGAGTCCCGAAGCCCTGACGCTGTAGAACGAATCCGCTCGCATCGAGCGAAATCCAACGCATGGCAGCCATCACGCAGAATATCGCCGTTGGCCGTCGCAAGACGTCCGTGGCCCGCGTGTACCTCCGCCCGGGAACGGGCAAGGTGTCGATCAACCACCGTGAGCTGGGATCCTATTTCCCCCTCGCGTGGCGGCAGAAATCCATTACGGGCCCGTTCGAGGTCACCAATACCGTGGGCTCGTTCGACCTCGTGGTCAACGTCCGCGGCGGTGGTCTCACCGGACAGGCCGAGGCGATCCGCATGGGCATCGCGCGCGCCCTCGTCGACAACGACGAGACGCACCGCGGCGCCCTTCGTGCCGCCGGCTTCCTGACACGCGACCCCCGGATGGTCGAGCGCAAGAAGTACGGCCAGCCCAAGGCGCGCAAGCGGTTCCAGTTCTCGAAACGGTAAGCGTTCACCCGGCTTCGGCCGGATCATCCCGCATACGGCCCGATGGCGCCCGGGGTGGCCGACACCTGTCGGCTCGGTAGCGCCACGAGACGGTCGTAGAGGCACAACCCGATACAACAATGAGTGATACCCCTGCGACGACGCCGCAGCACCGCGTCGAACTCGAGGCCCTTCTCAAGGCCGGCACGCACTTCGGTCACCTGACCCGCCGGTGGAATCCCAAGATGCGCTCCTACATCTTCATGGAGCGCAACGGAATCCACATCATCGACCTGACCCAGACCCAGGTCATGCTGGACGAGGCCGCCGACGCCGTGGCCCGGTTCGCCCGCCGCGGTCGCAAGATCCTCTTCACGGGGACCAAGAAGCAGGCCCGTGACATCGTCCGCAAGTACGCCCAGCAATGCGGTTCCCCCTACGTGGTGGAGCGGTGGCTGGGCGGCACGCTGACGAACTTCCAGACCATCCGGAAGAGCATCCGCCGCATGGAGGATCTCGTCAAGATGGAGGAAGACGGCACCATGGACCAGCTCAAGAAGAAGGAGCGCCTCATGAAGCGGCGCGAGCGCGAGAAGCTGGAGAAGGTGCTGAGCGGCATCAAGGACCTGGCACGCCTTCCGGGCGCCCTGTTCGTCGTCGACATCAACCGCGAGCACATCGCGGTGAAGGAGGCGCGCCGGCTCAACATCCCGATCATCGCGCTCGTCGACACCAACTGCGATCCCGATCTCGTCGACTTCCCGATTCCGGCCAACGATGACGCCCAGCGTTCGATCGAGCTGATCGCCGCGGCCATCGCGAACGCCGTTTCGGAGGGCGACAAGGAGAAGGAGGTCCAGGAGGCCTCGGGCAAGGCCGAGGCGGAGAAGCGCGCCCAGGACGTGGCGGAGCTCACCGGGGAAGCAACCGACGAAGAAGTCGCCGCCGAGGAAGAGTCGGCCGACTGATTCCGACCACCATTCAGGACGGACCGGACGCGACCGGCGTGCCCGGTCCCCCAGAGCGATTCAGGCGAGAGCCATGGCTATTTCTGCAAGTGACGTAAAGAAGCTGCGCGACATCACCGGTGTCGGCATGATGGACTGCAAGCGGGCCCTGGAGGAGGCGGCCGGAGATTTCGATGCGGCCATCGACCTCCTTCGGAAGAAGGGCCAGAAGGTCGCGGCCAAGCGGGCCGACCGGGAGGCCAAGGAGGGCGTGATTGCGACCGCATCCTCGGGCGACGGGCGCACCGCGATCCTGGTGGAAGTGAACTGTGAGACGGATTTCGTCGCGAGGAACGAGGAGTTCCAGGCGTTCGCGTCCTCGGTCGCAGCCCTCACGCTGGCCAACAGGCCGGCCGACAGGGACGCCCTGCTCGCTCTTCCCCTGGAGGGTACCCGCACCGTCGAGCAGGCGATGACCGACATGACCGGGAAGATCGGCGAGAAGATCGACGTGCGGCGTGTTGCGGTCGAGACGTCCGCGACCGGCCAGATGGTCTCCTACATTCATCCCGGCTCCCGCCTGGGCGTCCTGGTCGACATAGACGGCAACGGCGATCTCCTGGCCACGGGCCGCGACGTCGCGATGCAGGTCGCTGCCCTCAATCCGGTGGCCACCACCCGTGAGGAGGTGCCCCGGGCCGTTCAGGAGAAGGAGCTCGAGATCGGACGCGAAACGGCACGCAACGAGGGCAAGCCCGAGCAGATCGTGGACCGCATCGCCCAGGGCAAGCTGGAGCGCTACTTCAAGGACTACGTGCTGGTCGAGCAGCCCTTCGTCAAGGATGCCTCGGTCTCCGTCGGCGCGATGCTGAAGGGCGTCGGCGCGACGGTCAAGGGCTTCGTCCGCTTCGCGCTCGGTGACTGACCCCTGCCCGCGGAAACACTCAAGGGCGTGCCGGCCGGTCCGGCGCGCCCTTTTTGTTGCCGGTCGCGGCGGGTTCTACCTCGCCGGCTTCATTGAACCCGAGAGCCGATTCCAGTAGATTGACCCGGTTTCGCAACAGACGCCCCACATGCCCGACCAGCCGACCGTGGACCCTCCGCTTCGATACCGGCGGATCCTGCTCAAGCTCAGCGGTGAATCCCTGTTGGGAGCCGGCGAGTTCGGGATTGACCAGGACGTGCTGAAGGGATACGCGGAAGAGATCCTGGGCGGGATCGACGCCGGGGCGGAAATCGCGATCGTGATCGGCGGGGGCAACATCTTCCGGGGCCTCAGAAACGCGCACGACGGAATGACCCGGGCCCATGCCGACTACATGGGCATGCTGGCGACGATGATCAATGCCATGGCGCTTCAGGACGCTTTGGAGCAGGTCGGGGTGACCACGCGGCTGCAGTCCAGCATCAAGATGGAGCAGATCGCGGAGCCCTTCATCCGGCGCCGGGCGATGCGACACCTGGAGAAGGGGCGCGTCGTGATCTTCGGATCCGGCACCGGCAACCCGTACTTCACGACGGACACGGCGGCCGCCCTCCGGGCCCTCGAGATCGACGCCGACGTGATCCTGAAGGGCACCCGCGTCGACGGGGTGTTTTCGGCCGATCCGG
>JAHEEH010000161.1 GCA_024640835.1 Bacteroidota bacterium | reverse complement strand
GGAGGATGAACCCTTTTCGACTTCGACGATCCGGGCGGGAAACGTGGTGCTGGTACCGTTGCGCGTGCGGGGGGCGATACCGGATGGGGAGGTGCTGGCCGTGAACGTGGCGCACGAGGGCGGGGATTCCAGCCTGCGCATCGCCGAGGGCGAGCGGCTCACGTTCAGTGCGTCGAATGCGGGCGTGGCCGCACTCATCGCCGTACGGCTGGATCCGAAGCTGGACCGGACGACGAATGCCACGTTCAGGGCGCGGTCGGGCAACATCCCGCTCGCGTGGTCCATCACGTTCATGGTGCTGACGGGCCTCTTCATCCTGTTCGTGGTCTGGCACCGCGCCGTCCTGCCCCATCCGGCCGACGACCGACCGACGGCCGATGCGACTGCCGCCGCCGTCCTGAGAGAGTTCGGAGAGACCTTCGTGTCCTTCTTCCGAAAGCCGGGCATCGGCATCGCGCTGGCGTTTCTGCTGCTGTTCCGCTTCGCGGAGGCCCAGCTCGTCAAACTGGCATCGCCGTTCCTGCTGGACTCGGTCGACGTCGGAGGGCTTGCGCTGACGACGGGCGAGGTGGGATTCGTGTACGGAACGGTGGGCATCGTGGCCCTGACCGTGGGCGGACTGCTCGGCGGTTTCCTTGCCGCCCGGGACGGACTCAAACACTGGCTCTGGTGGATGGTGATCGCCATCAACCTTCCCAACGCCGTGTACATCTACCTCTCGTTCGCGACGCCGGACAGTTTCTGGGCCGTGAACGCGGCGGTTGCCGTGGAGCAGTTCGGCTACGGATTCGGCTTCACGGCCTACCTGCTGTACATGATCTACGTGTCGGATGGTCCGCACAAGACGGCCCACTATGCCATCTGCACCGGCTTCATGGCGCTCGGGATGATGATCCCCGGCATGTTCAGCGGATGGCTGCAGGACCTCATAGGGTACCGCCATTTCTTCGTCTGGGTGCTGATCGCGACCGTTCCCGGCTTCGTGGTCAGCGGCATGATCCCCCTGGACCCGGCATTCGGACGGAAGGAGGCTGCGAGCGACTAGCGGATTCTCATGCTGAGGCCGGCCACGAGGTAACGGCCGGCGGCAGGTTCGAAGTACCGCTCGCCGCGGGCGTTGACCACGATGCTGGCCACATGCTTACCGTCGAATGCGTTCCGCAGTTCGACGAAGGGTCGCACCACGGTCCGCCCCGCAGGCATTCCCGCGTGGTAGAGGCGGAAATCGACCACGGCATATCCGGGCACCCGCCCCGTGTTGGCGTCGTCTCCGTATCGGGACGTCACCGATTCCATGCGGACCTCACCCCTGAGCCGGTCCGAGCCGCCCTCCACGGCGACACCCAGCCTGCGGCCGGGAAGCCCCGGGAGATCGTTGCCGTCCCGGAAACGGAAGCGCTGAAACGCGGCGAATCCGCGGACGCGGATCCTGTCGGACGGACTCCACTCGTACAGGACTTCCACTCCGCGATGCCGGGCGCCACCGGTGTTCCTGTAGTACGTGCGCCCCGACTGCTGGTCCTGGAACGAGGCCAGAAGATCCCGGACGTGAAGCGCATACAGGGAAACCTCCAGGAACCACGCTCCGGACCCCGTGCGGAACCCGGTCTCCAGGCCGCGGGTGTCCTGCGGCCCCAGGTCGGGATTGAAGCCTGCAGAGCCGTCCGGAGTGTTGACGAGCTCGGTGGTGGTGGGCGCATCGAAGGCCGTGGACCAGCCGGCAAAGGCGGTCCAGCCCGCGCCGGTCCATCGGACCGACACGCCGGGGCTCAGCGCATCGAACGTCCGCGTCCCCGAGTCGTCTCCGTCGGCCGGAAGCCGGTCCTGGAGCCTGATGGAGACGCGGTCCACGCGGACTCCGGCCGACGCCGCCAGGAATTCCGTCGGTGCCCACTCGGCGACCGCCGAGAGGGCGTAATAACGAACCCGTTCGCGCTGATCGAGGGAGGTCGGTCCGCCGCGGGATCCGTCCACGTTCTCGGCGTTGGCGCGGTCGTCGCGCTGGACGGCGGCGTCCGCTCCCACGCGCCACGTCAGGTTTCCCGTGACCCGGTTCCATCCGAGCCGGAGACCGGCCACGCGGCGGTCGATACCGATCCAGGCGAAGGGTAGTGGATTGTCCAGGTGACGTGCCGATCCGTGGATGTCGGCCTCCAGCACGCCCCCGGCGGCGGCGGCAACCAAGCGGGCGACTCCCTGGATCTGGCGGCTCCTCTTGCCGGAAGCCGTGTCCGCATAGCGTGGATCCGCTGCGGACGGATCCGATGCCTGCTCCTCTCGGGTAAGGGATCCGGGGTGCTCGACGTCCTGATCGACCGCGGCAAGGCCCAGGCGCAGGACGGAGGTCGATCCGACGGGAATGACGGCGCTCGAGCCGCCTCGGATGAGGCGCCCGGCGGAATGCTGGCGCCAGCCGTCCGTTCTCCGGTACGAGCCATACGCCTGCAGGCGCGTGCGTCCCCGATCGGCAACGGCCTCTGCCAGGAACTGTCGGGTCCCGAACGCGCCTCCGCTCGCCCGGAGCAACATCCCCGCGGGCTCCAGGGTGGAGGCAGCGGTCTGCAGGGCGATGACCCCTCCAGACCCGTTTCCCCACAGGCGTCCCGACGGCCCACGGAGGATCTCGGCCCGCCGGACGATGGCCGGCTCCACGATTTCGGTCACCGATTGTCCGTCGGGAAGCGTGAGCGGCGTGCCGTCAAGGAGCATCTGCACGCCCCGCACGCCGAAGGCCGCTCGTCCTCCCATCCCCCGTACGGTCACCCGTTCACCGAGCGCCAGGTGTCCTCGATCTTCGATCTCGACTCCCGGCAGCAAGTGGAAAAGATCTGCGAGGGAGGGGGCGGCCTGCGTGTCGCGCGTGGCGTCATCCCGCTCCACGGTGGACCGGGCGAGCGGCAGGCGTGTCGACCCGACGGCCATGCGGCTCGCCCGCACTTCGAGTGCGGGCAGGCGAACGACGCTGGTGTCGGGAGGGGTGGTCTGCCTCGCCGACGCCGGGGCACAGGCAGCCAGGACGAGCGCTGCCGAAATCAGGCGCATGGAACGGGGGAAGGAGGGTAGCTTACCAGCCAACCCGCGGGCGCTGAGTTCGTTTCTCTGCACCCGAATGATCGCCCCACGCACGGACCGGGGGCAAGGCTCCGGTCGGCCGTGTTACCACGCGGGCCCGCGTCGCCTCGGGGAGTCGCTCTGCCGTCGTGGGAGCGGGCTCCGAAGTGGGCATCGAGGTCGACGGCCGCGCCGCCGTCGCGGCCTCGGGGACCGGAGGGTTCGGCGCCGGCAGCTCGGACCGCAGGGCGGCGAGGGCCCACACCTTCGAGCCCGGATCCCTCCGTTCCAGGCGGACGTCCCGGTAGTAGAAATCCAGGATCTCCCGATAGGACTTGCCTGCAAGCGACATGCCGTGAGCCCCCCACTGGCTCAGGCCGACTCCGTGCCCGTATCCCTTTCCTTCGAACACATACCGGTCTCCATTCCTCTGGACCTCGAACAGTGTGCTGCGCAGTGACTGCGCTCCGAAGGCGGCCACGACCGCGGATCGAAACACGCCGGCAGGCACCGACACGTCGTCACCGCCCCGCGCGTCCAGTCGGATGCTCTCGGCGCGTCCGTCCCGACTGCGAGCCTCCACGTCGATGGACCTCGGGCGCACCTTGAAGCGGCGTTCCATGAGTCGGTCAAGTTCCTGCCGATCCACGTTCCAGGTCCACTCGTGCTGCGGTGCATCCCGGTCCCACGGATCTTCGCGCCCGCGCAGGTACGGATACGGCTCCGAATTCCAGACGTCCTCGTTGCTGGCCGTGTGGCCTCCGGAGGACGAGGAGTACACGGCCTCGATCGGCTCTCCCTGCCACGTCATCACTTCGCCGCGGGTATCCTCTGCCGCGATGCGCGCGATTTGAGTGACGGACCCCGATCCACGGTACACCTGGGAGCCCTCGTCATCCTCGTGGTCCCACGGCGCATCCTGTCGGCCTGCGTCACGGACGGCATACGTGCGGGCCACGACGGCCATGGCCTTGGTCCCTTCCAGGTCGTCCAGGGCATATTCCGTGGCGACGACGGCAGCCACGTATTCTTCCAGATCCACGGTGTTCACGATCCGGAGGGCCCCGTCATCGACCGTGAACAGAAACGAGCCGCGGTACGTCCGTCGGATGTCGCCGAAACGCAGGACAACGGCTTCACCCTGGATGCCTGACAGGGAGAGCGATTGCCCCCGTGCCAGGTCGGAACCTGCCTGGACATGAACTTCGTCGTTCTCGACGCGGAGGCGGGCCAGTCCGCCCTCCGCAATCCGCAGCACCGTCTGCACGCCCGCCGTCACCTGGAGACCGCCACGCGGCGCCTCCATCTCGATCTCGCGTGGCGCGAGGCCTCCGAGGAGCCGGATGCGGACGGAATCGGGAATCGAATGGTCCGCGATCGCCGGCGGCGGAACGAGGAACGCGAATACGGTGGCGGCGAAGAGGAGGGGACGCAGCATGGGCATGGGGAATCCTTGTCCCCATGGGATCGACCGCGCAGACCGCTTCCTTGGGCCGGGAAGCATGAAGAAATGGTGAAGGCCAACCGGCCGATCAGGCCCGGGGCTCCCGCCCGTCGTCGGGTTCCACCAGGAGGTCCAGCAGGTGGATCAGCCGATCGCGGACGTCCCGGCGATCGACGATCTGGTCCACGAATCCATGATCCCGGAGGAACTCGGACCGCTGGAAGCCCTCCGGAAGGTCCTGTCCCATCGTCTCCCGGATGACGCGGGGGCCGGCGAAGCCGATTAGCGCTCCCGGTTCCGCCATCTGGATATCGCCGAGCATCGCGTATGACGCCGTGACACCCCCCGTGGTGGGGTTGGTGAGGAGGACGAAGTAGGGGACGTTCTCATCGGCCAGGCGCGAGAGGTGCGCGCTGGTCTTGGCGAGCTGCATGAGGCTGAGCGCGCCCTCCATCATGCGGGCTCCACCGCTCTGCGTGATGATGAGGAGCGGGATCTTCTCGGTGTACGATCGCCGGATGGCCCTGGAGATCACCTCGCCGACCACGGAGCCCATGGATCCCCCGACGAACGAGAAATCCATGCATGCCACGGACGTACGGTGGCCGCCCACGGTACCGACGGCCGACTGTACGGCGTCGCTGAGCCCGGTCTTCTTCCGGGCCTGCGCAAGGCGCACCGGATACGGCTTGTTGTCCGTGAACGCGAGTGGATCCGTCGAAACCAGGTTCACGTCCAGTTTCTCGTACACGCCGTCGTCGAAGATCATCCGGAAGTACGCCTCGCTTCCCATCGTGAAGTGATGGTCGCACTTGGGGCACACGAGCATCTGGCGCTCCAGCTCGCGGCGGTTGACCGTTTCGCCGCATCCGGGGCATTTCACCCACTGCCCCTCCGGGGTCTGGTTCTGCTCCGTGACCTCGGTCCGGATGCCAGCCTTGGTCCGTTTGAACCACGTCATGCGGGTGGGGGTTGGTCCGTCAGAAAGGCAGTCGGTCGAAAACGGAGCCTGCCGCCGGTCTCGCCGTGAATTCACGG
>JAHEEH010000160.1:2785-5533 GCA_024640835.1 Bacteroidota bacterium | reverse complement strand
AACCAGATGGCGGCCAGCCCGACGAGGACGGCCAGCAGCAGCCAGAAGGCAGAACGTCTTGGAGGGATGTGCACGGCCTCTGTCCGCTACCGATCGGGTCAGTTGACTCTGTACTCCAGCGAAGATTCAAGATAGACCCGAATCTCCCATTGCACCGCACCGGGCGCAGGGTGATCCCCTACGCCCGGTGCGTCTGCATCATCAAGTTAATGCGAAGATTGTGCCCGGATGAGCCTCAGGACTCGTCCTCGACCTCCTCGGAATCGGCGACCGCGTCCTCGTCCTCGTCCTGGAACAGGCGAAACGATCTCCGGATCGACCGGTCGATCGCGGAGCGATTCTGTTCGCTGTCGTCCGTCGGGTCGAGGTCGACGCCCGCCTCGCTGACAAACCACTGCGAGAAGTCCACGGTGAGCGTGGCCGAGTGGCCGGCTCCGTCCTCGACGACGAAGGGCTCGTCGAATTCGACTTCCTGGACCACGTTCAGCGAGGACTTGTACTCGAACGGCTCGCCCTCGAATTGCCCGGCGACGACCACGGACCAGCGATCATCGGAGGTGTCGCCGGCGAACTCGGGATAGTCTTCGATCTCCTGGTTGCCGCGGGGCTTGTGCAGGTGGAACGAGATGGCTTCGTACGTGCCGGCCGGCACGTCGGCGACCTCGACTTCGACGGGCGATTCATCGACCGCGAAATCGAACGCGACGACGACCGGACCGGTATGGAACGAGGCGGAAGACTCGTCGCCTTCATCCTCGCCCTCGACCGGCTCCTCGTCCGTGCTCTCCACCGCGTCATCGTCCGCGTGGAAGCGGATCGACTTGAAGAGGAGCTGCGCCGACTCGAGCGTCACGTGGCCCGAGGCGGACTTCCCGGCGACGGCGTTCGGGTTGACGGCAGCCGCGTTCAGCGTGACGCGTGCGGTGTCGTCGGAACCGAAAAGGTCACAGCCCGCGAAGACGACGGCCAGGACCAGGAAGAGGGGCGACAGGGTGCGAAAGGCACGGGGCATGGGGTTCAACCGCTTGGTTTCAGGGGACTGCTCCGAAGATCGGCTCGGGGGCATTCCGATTTAAGGGAACGGGAAGGAAGTCCGGATTGGTACACGCCATGCGGGATTTCCCCCTACCCGCCGTTGGGTGCCCGCTCCGCTCGTCGTGGGACGCTATCTTCGCCGGACGCCGTGCCACCCGACCTGTACGCTCCGTGCTTCGATCCGTTCTAGACCGCATCAAGGTCCCGCACGTCTTCACCCTGCTCACCGGGGTCGTCCTGGTATGCAGCATTCTCACCTGGGTGTTGCCCTCCGGCGAGTACCGGCGCGAGGCCATCCAGGTTGGCCAGATGGAACGAAACGTGATCGTTCCTGACAGCTACGCCAGGATTCCGAAGCATTATTCGCTGAAAGGAGCGGTCATCGGCGATCCCGTGGACGGCATGGCCAGTCCCGTCTCGCTCGAAGGCTTCCTGAGCGCCATCCCGCGGGGGATGGAGGCCGCAGCGGACATCATCTTCTTCATTTTCGTCATCGGCGGCGTGTTCGGCATTCTGCAGCGGACGGGCACCATCGTCGCGGGCATCCAACGGCTTCTCTCGCGGTTCCGCCATTCCGGACCGGTGCTCATCATCGTGCTCATGACGGCCATAGCCGTCGGAGGGTCGACGCTCGGCATGGGCGAGGAGTTCATTCCCCTGGTCCCCCTGTTCCTGATCGTCTCCAAGGAGCTCGGCTACGACCGGGTCTTCGGACTCGCGCTCGTGTTTGCCGCGGCCGAAACCGGATTCGCTGCCGCGACCACCAATCCGTTCACGGTCAACATCGCCCAGGGCATCGCCGAGCTCCCCCTCAACAGTGCGATCGGATTCCGGCTCGTATTCCTCGCAAGCATCCTCACCGTCCTGATAACCTACACCCTGCGCTACGGCGCCCGGGTGAAGCTGGACAGGAAGAACTCGGTCATGCCGGATGACCCGTTCGAGCTCGACACCGACGGAATGGACGTAGCGACGTTCAACGGCAGGCACCGCCTCATCCTGCTTGCCTGCGTGGCCATCTTCGGCTTCATCCTGTGGGCCGTGCAGGCCAGGGGCTGGTGGATGGCCGAGATGGGTGGCGGCTTCATCCTCATGGGGCTGGTCGCGATCATCGTGTCGCGTCTGCCGCTTACCGACGCCGCGAAGGCCGCCGCCAAGGGCATGGAAGACATGGTCGTCGCGGCCCTCGTGGTCGGATTCGCACGGGCCGTGCAGGTGGTGCTCGACGATGCACAGGTGCTGGACAGCGTCGTCTACTATGCTTCCGTAGGGCTCGAGAATTTCTCGACCTACACCGCGGCCGGTGGCATGCTCCTGTTCCAGACCGTGCTGAACTTCTTCATCCCGTCCGGGTCCGGCCAGGCGGCCGTGACCATGCCGATCATGGCGCCGCTGGCGGACGTCCTGGGCCTCACGCGGCAGACCGCGGTCTTCGCCTTCACGTGCGGGGACGGTTTCTCCAACTCCATCATCCCGACGTCGGGCATCCTCATGGCGATGCTGGGCCTTGCCGGCATCCCCTACGAGAAGTGGCTGCGCTTCATGGTGCCGCTCTTCCTTCGGCTCATGGCCGTGGCCCTGGTCTTCCTCATGATCGCCGTGGCGATCGACCTGTAGGCCCCTTACCTCGGCCGCGGCCCGTCGGCTCCCGCCCGGACGGTGTCCGCCCAGGCCTGCATCGTCGCGACATGGTCGAGCTCCGGCGACTCGCCG
>JAHEEH010000160.1:0-2732 GCA_024640835.1 Bacteroidota bacterium | reverse complement strand
AGACGCGGATCCGGCAGAAGGGCTCGGTAGGCGCTCGTGTCCGGCTCGCTCCCGAACAGATCCGCCAGGTCGGTCGCGGTCGCGTCGTACTGGTTCAGGTACGGCAGGCCGAGCCAGTGCCACACCGTCTTCCAGATGGATCCGAAGCTGTAGTGCACGGAGGACACGTGGCCCGGTCGGGCCCACGGCGAGAGGACCATGAGAACGCTCCGGTGGGCGTCCACGTGGTCGACGCCACCCTGCGGATCGTCCTCCGTCACCACGATGGCCATGTTCTTCCAGTACGGAGTCTCCGACAGGAACTGGACCAGCCGCCCCAGGGCCAGGTCGTTGTCGGCCATGTAGCTCTCGAAGAACGGATAGCCGGCCTCCGGACGCTCCGCCGCGCCATGGTCGTTCGGCAACAGCACCGTGAGCACCGGCGGAAGGGGATCGCCGCCCACACCCCACCGCGCCTCGAATTCCTCGATGAACATGTCCATCCTGAACTGGTCCGGGATGGCCATGTTGTAGGTCGCGTAGCGCCTCGACGTGCGATCGCGGAGCGGAGCCGGCGTCGGGTAGTTGATCGGCAGCCTGATGCCCGTGTGGCGGAAATCGGCCGTTTCGAGCCCGGGGGCGAATTCAATGCCGAGACCGAAGTTGAAGAAGTCGATGCCGTGCCGATCGAAGTGGTCCCAGACGCTTCCCGCCTCGGGATAGTCCTCCGGGTAGACGGCACCGGACGATCCCACGAAGGCCAGGGTGCCGGGGGCCGTCGATCCTCTCCGCATCCGGCGCTGTCCCCCGTACGAGGCGGCGACGCCGGTCTCCACCCACTCGTTCGGATAGACGCCCACGAGCCAGCGGTGCCCGTCGGCCGACACGTCGGAGTCACAGTAGAAGTTGTCCGCGACCGAGAACCGGCGGGCGAGCGCAAGGTGGTTGGGCATCACGGTGATCCCCTCCAGGTGGCGCGTGCCGTCCCGCGCGGAAACGTCCACACCCTCCCCGAACCGCGCCAGCGACGGTTCGCCCGCACCCCCGGCGAGCTGGCCGAAGACCTCGTCGTACGTCCGGTTCTCCTTCGTGACGAACACCACGTGCCGGATCGGCGTCGCCGAGGCACCCGGGTACGCGGGCACGGGGTTGTTTCGGAGTCCGGCGCGGGAAGCCCGCACGAACCGGACGTTGTTGGCTACGACGCGGCTCGTGAGCGAATCCAGACGGGAGTCGTCGGGTATTGCAATAACGGAAACAAAGCCGTGCATCAGGTGGCCGATGTAGGCTCCCCGGTCGTCCATCTCGAAGGCCGGTCCGCCGTTCGGCCCGCTCCCCCACCCCTTGGCGTTCGCCACGAGCAGGGTGCTCCCGTCCGGCGTGACGGCCAGCTTGGAGGGAAACCAGCCCACCGGAATATGGCCGATCACGACGGATGAGGCCACGTCGACCACCGCGACGGCATTGATGCCCGCCTCGGCAACGAAGAGCCTCGTGCCGTCGGGCGAGAGCGCCATGCCGAACGGGATGAGCCCCCGCAGCTCCCCGAGCCTCGGATCCAGGCGCAGGAGGATCTCCGCGACGACGGAGTCCGCCTGCGGGTCGATGATCGATACCGAGTCGTTGTGTCCGTTCGAGACGTAGACCCGGTCGTCTGTGGCGACGAGCGAGTTCGGACTGGATCCTCCGACCGTGGGGAAGCCCTCCACCCGCTCGCCCACCCGGTAGCCCGTCTTGACCCTGGCCTCGACGATCGGCCGGTCCCGGCGCGTGACGTCGATCGACCAGACCGAGAAGCTCTCGTCCACGTTCGGGTCCCCGAGGCCCGGAATGCCGTAGCCCTCGCTCTGCGTCCCCTCACGCATTTCCCGGGTGCCGAAGGCCGTCGCCGGGAACGACGGACCGAGACGCGGCGGATCGGCCTCCGGGTCCAACCCCTCGACCTCCGAATACTCGAACATGCCCACGTTCGCGACGTGGAGGGTCCGGCCGTCCGGCGAAAGGGCGACGCCGAACGGATAGCGGCCCACGGGGACGCTCGATACCAGCCGACCGGCCGTCGCGTCCAGGATCACGACGCGGAAGTTCGCCTGGTCCACGCCGTAGACGGTCCGTCCGTCCGGCGAAAGGACGAGGTCCCCCACGTAGCTGTCCTCCCAGCGGCGGCCATCGTGAACGACGTTGACGTCGATCATCCCGAGACGGCTGCCGGAACGGGCGTCGAAGAGCAGCACACCGCCCTCGATTCCCCCGCCGGCGTACAGCGTGTCGCCGCCGGGTGAGAAGGCCAGTCCCATGAAGACTGCCTCCAGGACCCCTTCATCACCCTGCGCGTCCGGTGGAACCTGGCGCACGCGCGGCTCCATCCCGACGATATCGTCGATGAAGGTCACCGAGAACGGCCTGATGCCGGAGTTGGCCGTCACGGCACGGCGCCCGTCCGGGCTCACCGCGATTCCGTAGGGATGCGGCGCCACCCGGATCGACCGTCCTTCGGGGGTCAGGATTCGCCCGTTGGGAAGCACCGTTTCACCGTCGCGGTCGATGGTCGTGGGCCGGTCTCCAGCCGGCGCTACAGCCACCCACTTCGATTCCTGCCCTCCGCACCCGGCAGCCAGCAGCAGCGCAAGCGTCGCGAATCGACGTCGCATCTCAGATCCCGAGGGCCTTCGCCGCCTCGTCGAACTTCTCCGGCCGCACGTAGATGATGTAGCCGAAATCTCCCTTCCCGTCGGTCACTGCCGAGGAAGCAT